>JAVBKH010000194.1:0-4416 GCA_031554155.1 Oscillospiraceae bacterium | reverse complement strand
GCGGACGACAGTCTCTATTATTGCATCAACGTCCGCTTTTTTCCCAATAGACAAAATTTTGTTCATGATTCGCACAAGCATAAATACAACAAACGCCATTATGACGAAGTTTATCACGCTTGTGATAAATGCGCCGTACATAATGGTAACTCCAAAGCCTGTTACTTGAAGCGCATCAAAATTTTTGCCTGTAAACAAGCCAATAATGGGCGAAAGAATGTTTGTCGTAAGCGAAGTCACAACACCTTGAAAGGCTGCGCCAATAATCACGCCGACTGCAAGGTTCATCACATTGCCTTTTAAAGCAAAATCCTTAAATTCTCCAAGAAATTTTTTCATCTAAACACTCCGTCTAATTCAAATTTTCTATTCTATATTATTAACATATTTCGGTCTTGTCAACAGGCTTTTGCGCTAAGATTCTATTTGACTTAGCTTAAATAAAATGATATAACCAATATCGTATTAGGTTTAAAATATGCGTATTGGAGCTTGAAAATATGACACGACAGGAATTAATTGACATTTGCTTGACCTTTCCCGCCGCGATTGAGGATTACCCCTTTGATGAAGTGACCACCGTGATGAAGCATAGCGCAAATAAAAAAATGTTTGCCTTGATTGGTGAGCGAGATGGCAAGCTGTACATTAACCTTAAATGCGAGCCCATGAAAGCGGATTTTCTCCGCAATGCCTTTGAGGCTGTGACACCAGGCTACCACATGAACAAAGTGCATTGGAACAGCGTTGCAATCGGTGGAGACGTGCCAGAAGACGAGCTTGTGACAATGATAAGCGAAAGCTACGACTTGATTAAGCCAAAATCCAAGCGAAAATGAGATAAAATGAGCTTACCCCGAGGTTGAGGTAAGCTCATTTTTTTTGTTTGATATTATCATGTCGTAAATGAATAAACCGACCGACGATTAAAACGGTACATATTTACTGAATGGTGAAAGGGTCTTCTGGCACAGAATTGTTGATGTCAATGTTGTGCATGTTAATTCTCCAAAATTATTTCTCATTAAAGAATTGTAAGGCTTCGTATATTTTTACGTACTTTGCATAAAGCTTAGCGTAAACTTCGCGATTTGCAGGATTTGGAAGGGTTTCGCTCTCTGGTTTTGCAAGCTTCATGGCTTCGTCGAGACTTGGCCACATGCCGCAGCCTGCGCCTGCCACAAGTGCTGCGCCAAACGCGCCGCCCTCGGCACTGCCGTAGACTGTTCGCACGGGCAAATCAAATATGTCGGCGAGAATTTGCCGCCACAGTGGGCTTTTTGCGCCGCCACCTGCAAGCACAATTTCGTTTGACTGTATGTTCGGCGCTGCCTTGCAAATCATTTCATAAACTTGTTTAAGCGAGTAACACACGCCCTCAAGGGTTGCCCGCGCAAAATGGCCTTGCTCGCTTTGCGAGGTGATTCCGATGAACGAGCCTGTTGTGTCAGCGTCGAACAAGGGGCAGCGTTCGCCGTTTAGGTAAGGCATAAACAACATGCCGCCACTTCCCGCTTCAACCTTTGCAGCTAAATCGTCAAGCTCGCGAAAGCTTAGTCCACCGCCTAGATTGTCGTGAAACCATTGGTACGAACCTGCCGCCGAAAGTGTGCAGCCAAACGCCATATAGCCACCATTTGCGTTTGAGGCGAAAAGCTGCAAGCAGCCGTTGGGGTTGTCGCCGAAACCAGGCAAGCCTGCCGCAACTACGCCCGAAGTTCCAAGGGTAACTCCGACTCTGCCTGGGGCTGCAAGCCCCATTCCCGTAGTGGAAATAACAGCATCACCGCCGCCGCCGTAGACTTTTGTTCCCGCAGGAATGCCGCAAATTGCAGCAGCTTCGGCAGTTACAACGCCTGTTTGAACAGTCGACTCCACACAAGGGGCAAACAGCTTTACATCAAGACCAATTTTCTCGATTAATTCAGTCGCCCAAGTTCTGTTCTTTACGTCGTAAAGTCCTGTACCAGAAGCGTCCGAAACTTCAGTTACAAGCTCGTTTGTAAGCTTGTAACGTATGTAATCCTTGGGATTTATTATAATTTTTGTCTTTTTATAGTTGTCAGGCTCGTTTTGCTTCATCCATAGAATTTTGCCGCCTGTATATCCAGTAAGCATCATGTTGTTGGTGTAGCCTAGCAAGCCGCTTAAACCGCCTGCCGCAGCTGTGATTTCGTCACATTGTGCCTGTGTGCGTTGGTCATTCCACAAAATTGCGCGCCGTATAACCTCGCCGTTTTCGTCGAGCGCAACCATGCCATGCATTTGCCCCGAAAAGCTCACTGCTAGCAGTTCAGCGTCGCCCACTGCGGCAAGCACATTTTTTACGCTTTTTACAACGGCTGCCCACCAGTCGCTTGGGTCTTGCTCGCTAAAGCCTGCCTGTGGCTGATAAAGCGGATAGGTCTGCGTGTCTGAACCGAGAATCACGCCCGAAACATCGACAGCGATAGTTTTTGTCCCCGATGTCCCAACATCAATGCCAATAACGTACTTTTTCATAGAATTCCTCCCTTTGAAGCCGACTAGCGGTCTTTGTTAATTGTACCGCGAAAAAGCTTTTTAGTCTAGTGTAATTTTGTTTTGAAGTTTTAATTTTTTAATGAATATTTACAACAAAAAAAGGCCGCAATATGCGGCCAAGGTAAAGTCAAAGGTGTTAATTTATTTAAGCAGACAGATTCGGTCTTTAACAAGTTCTTTTACGGCATTTCTTGCGACAGTGCCATATTTTTTGGGGTCAAAGGTGTCGGGTTTTTCTGCAAGATATTGCTTTACCGCATCGGTAAAAGCTACACGAAGCTCCGTTGCGAAGTTGACCTTGCAAATTCCGCGGGCAACACATTCCTTAACAGTCTCCGCCGAAAGGCCAGAAGCGCCATGCAACACCATTGGAATAGTCAAGACTTTGTTTAATTCGGTGATTAAATCAAGATTCAAGACAGGTGTTTCGGCGTAAATTCCGTGTGCTGTGCCAACTCCTACAGCAAGTGAAGAAGCTTTTGTTTCCGCCACAAAACGAACAGCTTCCTGCGGGTCGGTATATCCGTAACCGTCAGATTCGCGGTCGTCCTCTTTTCCGCCGACTTTGCCAAGCTCGGCTTCCACAGGGATTTTGTTCGGCGAACAGGCTTCAACAACGCGGCGCGTGAGTTCGATGTTTTCCTCAAACTCAAGATGTGAGCCGTCAATCATTATAGACGTGTAGCCTGCTTTAAGCGCTTTCATTGCAAGCTCAAAGCTATCGCCGTGGTCGAGGTGCAACGCAACTGGCACGCTTGCTTTTTGGGCTTCTGCCGCAACCATTGCAAAAAAAAGCTCAAGCGACGCGTATTTCACAGTCGATGGCGTGGTTTGAATTATCACAGGCGAGTTCGTTTCTTCGGCGGCGGCAACAATGGCTTGAACCATTTCCAAATTTTCTGCGTTAAATGCACCCACTGCGCAGTGATTTTCGTGGGCGTGTTGCAACATTTTTTCTGTAGTTGTAAGCGGCATAATAAAACCTCAATTCGTAAAAAATCATCGTAATGTCTTCAGTTTAAATACTGTAAGGAGGTTTGTCAAGTAATGATTTTTCTGGCCAAGACTTGCAAGCGTGCAGCTTTTGCAATTACTTTTATGCTATTTCTACAAAAGTATTTAGTCTGAACTAAAAAAGTTTTTATATTGTCTAGATGCAAAATTGCAAGTTGCTTATTGAAAAGTTGCAAAAAACTGATATAATATAACTATAGCAAATCTTCGTAAATCGCATATATTAAATTAAATAGCAAGATTTTCCAGTAATATCAAAAATATATTTGAATGAATTTGGCTAATTAACTTGCAAGATTGCAAGAAACTTATTTTATAAGCTGCAAAAACACTGTGAGAGCGAAAGGGAGCATTTATTATGGAACTAAAAAGCACATACCTAAAAAAGGTTTACAACGATGTTTGCAAAAGATGCGAAGGCGAAAAAGAATTTTTGCAAGCAGTGACAGAGGTTCTCGAAACACTTGAGCCTGTTGTTGCGCAAAACCCAGCTTACGAGGCAAACGGAATTATCGAAAGACTTGTTGAGCCTGAAAGATTCGTAAGCTTTCGCGTGACTTGGGTGGACGATTTGGGCCGTGTTCAAGTCAACAGAGGCTACCGCGCGCAGTTTAGTTCCGCTTTAGGCCCGTACAAGGGCGGCCTTAGACTTCACCCTTCCGTCAACCAGTCCATCGTCAAATTCTTGGGCTTTGAGCAGCTTTTTAAAAATTCGCTGACTGGCTTGCCTATGGGCGGCGGCAAGGGCGGCTCGGACTTTGACCCCAAAGGTCGCTCCGACATGGAAATTATGCGCTTCTGCCAAAGCTTTATGACCGAGCTTAGCCGTCATATCGGCGCATGGGTTGACGTTCCTGCGGGAGATATTGGCGTTGGCGG
>JAVBKH010000138.1:0-5918 GCA_031554155.1 Oscillospiraceae bacterium | reverse complement strand
GCCCATATTCCAGAAGTAAGCGACGAATTTGCGCAAAACCTTCAATCTGCGTTGCTTTTATCGCTGTTGGGGCAGAATCTTTTGAATATGCCGCAATACGAAAAATGTATTTTGGGGATTAACAAATCAGCTAAACTTCTTTACAATCAGTAATTTTTATATATTTTAATACACGACTGAAAGGAGGAACCCCTGTGCAATTTAAAAATGTGGCTGCCTATTGCCGCGTGTCAACGGAGAACATTGACCAAGCCAATTCCCTTGAAAGTCAGAAGCGATATTTCGGCGAATACATTGAGCGTCAGCCTTTTTGGAATCTTGCTGAAATCTATGTTGATGAGGGAATTACAGGCACAAGCACCGAAAAAAGGCTTGCATTTAATCAGATGATTGCGGACGCATGTGCTCACAAATTTGACCTAATCATCACGAAAGAAATCAGTCGCTTCGCGAGAAACACGCTTGACAGCATCTTCTATACGCGCAAGCTAAAAGAGCTTGGTATCGGCGTAATCTTCATGAATGACGGTATCAACACGCTAGAGCCAGACGCTGAACTTCGCCTGACAATAATGTCATCAATCGCGCAAGAAGAAAGCCGCAAAACCTCTGGGCGAGTGAAGTGGGGGCAACGGCGGCGAATGGAGCAGGGCGTTGTGTTCGGTCGTGATATGCTGGGCTACGATGTCAAAGACGGCAAGCTCTACATAAACGAGGACGGTGCTGCAACCGTTCGGCTGATTTTCCACAAGTTTGTCAATGAAAATAAAGGCACGCATATTATCGCACGTGATCTTCGTGAGGCAGGAGTTAAAACCTCGACGCACATGAAAAAGTGGTCTAACACAGTCATTTTGCGAGTGCTTCGCAACGAGAAATATTGCGGTGACTTGGTGCAAAAAAAGACATTCACACCAAACTATTTGACCCACGACAAGAAGATTAACAAGGGTGAGGAAGAGCTAGTTATTCTGCGTGACCACCACGAGCCCATTATCAGTCGTGAGCTTTTTGTAAAAGCACAAGCGGAACTTGCTCGCCGCGCACCAACCGAGGAGCAAAAGTCAAAGCACAGCAACCGCTATTGTTTTTCTGGCAAAATCAAGTGCGGTGTCTGCGGAAACTCTTTCGTTGCCAGAAGCAAAAAACGTGGTGATGACAGCACATACAAAGCTTGGAGGTGTTACGAGGGCGCTAAAAGCGGCGCGCCTCATATAGATAAGGTTGGCAATGAGGTCGGCTGCGCGTGTCCGTCGCTTAACGATGGCGACGCAAAACAGCTAATGGGGCAGGTCATGGCAAATCTTAAAATGGATAGGGAAGGCATAGTCAAAAATCTTACTCAAATTATAAAATCCGCAATTGATGTGCCCGACGACAAGGCAAGCAAACTGCAAACCAAGCTGCAACAAACCACCGACAAAAAGCAACGCTTGCTTGAAATGTATCTTGACAAGGAGGTGGGCAAGGAAGATTTTCAAGCTATGAGCACCAAGCTTGAAGCTGAAATTGAAAGTTTGAAAAGTGAGCTAAAAGCAGTCGAAAAGCAAGCCGACATGCAGAAAAATATTGAGAAATTACTTGCGGATATGGCAACAATAATTCGGGGAATCACAAGTGGAGAAAATTGGGACGACTGTCTTTATTCACAACTGTTAGACAAAATCACTGTTTATGCCGACAACAAAATCGAAGTACGGCTAAAGCTATTGCCAAATGTGTTTAGCTTTACTAGGGTTAACCACGACGCGACCGCGCGGAGAATGGCAGCGGCACCTTGCCGCCATTATGGCACTTCTGTACCTGGATTTGTTTCGTTGTGGTACTCACTTTTTTCACTTGCAAAATATGCCTAAATTAGCTAAACAAAAGGATACGCAAGGAAACTAGAATGGCACACAAATTAGGATTGCACCCCCCATAACTAACGACTTTGTTAGTTATGGGGGGTGTTATGTATGGGCTTTGCAGCATTCCGTAAAATCGTCAATTAGTCCATCGTCATCAGAAAATATATCGCCCAAGCTTAAAACATCATTTACATGTACTGGCTGTTGTGACCAAACCTTGCCACACTTGCTTTGAATTAGATTAGAATTTTACTATACGCCAAACATGAAGAAAGCCACAGCTATCACAATATAGCATGTAAAGAGTTGCAGTCCCTCAAACCAGTTTGTTCTTTTGTCCACCAGCACAAAAAGCGCCATGACAATAGCAATGATTATTGCAAACAATTCGGCTGGAGTATAAACAAACTCCATTGTATCGCCCAAAATTGCGCTCCAAACAACCATTGCTGGGGTAACAAACAATGCAATCTGCATACTTGAGCCTGCCGCAATTTCAATGCTCAAGTCGAGTTTGTTTTTGTGCGCCATGATAACAGCGGAAAAATGCTCTGCAACATTGCCGACTATTGGAATGAGTACGATACCGACAAAAACTGAACTCATTCCAAAGCTTTCGGCGGCAGTTTCAACGGTTGCCACCAGCGATTCGCTCATTAGCGCAACCAAAACAGTTGTAATTCCTAAGATGCCTATACCCTTTTTCAAGCTCCATGTGGCCTTCTCTTTTTCCGACCCATCATCTTCCTCTTCTGGGTCTTGGAAAATGTCCTTGTGAGTGAAAAGCGAGAAAATTAATCCTAATATGTAAATCACAAGCATGATTATAGCTAGAATTAAGCTGAATTCCTGCATTAGCTTGTGGTCTGAGTCTGGACCACCAAAGTAGTTAAATGCAAATGGCATCATTATTCCAAAAGCTGCAAATGCCAAAAGTATAAAATTACTTCGCATTATGTTGCCATTAAAAGTTTGGAACTTGTATTTTAAGCCACCAACAAAAATGCTCAAGCCTAAAACCATCATGATATTGCCCAAAATCGAACCTGCAAGGCTTGCCAAAACAAGCGTGTACATGCCTGCCTTAACCGCGAATCCCGAAATCAAAAGCTCGGGAATGTTGCCCATCGTCGCGTTTAGGAATCCACCAATTTTAGGTCCAGTATAAAATGCGACTTGCTCTGTGGCGTGACCAATAATCACTGCCAACGGTATAATGCCAAGACAACTAGTGATGAAAACAATAGAGTCGTTAGTGTGCAGCAAAAAACGCTCAACCAATGTTGCAGGAATAAACAGTAACAGCAAATAGACATATTTCATTATAAATCGCCCCCGTGAAATTATACGCCAATGTTTTAACTAAGTCAACGATATTGTTGGAATTAGACAATCTTTAAGCGAACCGAATTATTGACGAATTTGCATAGCTCCCATAACAGTTTCATATTGTGTTATTGGGAGGGGATGCAATTGCCGACCAATATCACTAATCAAATGACTGAAACACAAATAAAGGAATTTGAAGCGGCTTTTAAAGTGGGAATTGTAAAGCAGTTGGAGCAAAAAGGATTGTTGACAAAGACACAAGCCGCACAGTTGGTAGCAATGCAGACACGAAAGGACGTGTAAAAGTGGAGGGTAAGTTAAAAGTGGCAGCTTACGCTAGAGTTTCTACCGACAAAGACGACCAGCAAAACTCCCTAGATAGTCAGAAAAACTTCTTTGCTAAGTATATCAAAGATAATTCAGAATGGGAATTAGTAGAGGTATATTATGACGAGGGCTTTAGTGGGACTACAACCCAAAAACGCAAGGGATTTAATCGCATGATTGCCAATGCAAGAGCAAATCGGATAGACTTAATCTTGTCTAAAGAAGTCAGCCGATTTGCGAGAAATACCGTTGATACACTAACTTATGCCCGTGAATTAAGAACTAAAGGCGTAGGAATCGTCTTTATTCTTGATAATCTTGACACACGAAAGCACGAGGACGATTTTCGGCTTGGCATAATGGCGGGTGTAGCGCAAGAGGAGAGTCGCAAAACCTCCGAGCGTGTAAAATGGGGTCAAAGGCGTTGCATGGAACGTGGTGTTGTCTTTGGACGTGATTTGCTTGGGTATACTGTTAAAGACGGCAAAATGTCTATTAATCAAGAAGAAGCCGAGGTTGTAAAGCTAATATATCACAAATATTTACACGAAGAAAAAGGTACACATGTTATCGCACGAGAATTGTGGGAAGCAGGAATTTCGCCAATGCGCGTGAAGAAGTGGTCTAATATAGTTATTTTGCGGGTACTGCGAAATGAAAAATATGTTGGAGACCTATTCCAACAGAAAACCTTTACGCCTGATTACATAGAGCATAAGAAAAAATACAATAACGGGCAGCTTGAAATGGTTCGATTATACGACCACCACGATGCAATTATTGATAGAGATACATGGGACAGGGTGCAAGCAGAGTTAGCACGTCGTTCTCCGAATGATGAAGCAAAGTCTCGTCATTCTTACCGATATTGGTGTAGTGGCAAGCTTACATGCGGGGAATGTGGTTCTTCTTTTGTAAGGCGCACTAAGCACATAGCGAGCGGTGATTATGTTTCTTGGCGATGCTATCAATCAGCAAAATTTGGCGTACCTAAAAAAAATGATTATGGAGATGTTAAGGGCTGTATCGGAGAATCCATTAATGACATAACGCTTATGTACTGCGCTAAATATGCAATTCGTCATGTGCAGATAAACCACGAGCGAATCACAAAAGAGCTAATGCGTGATATTAGAAATATTTTTGACACGAGTTCATCTATAAACACCAAGAAAATTGAAAAGGAGATAGAGCGGCTAAGAGCAGAAAAGGTGACAATAGTGCGGCAAGCCGCAAAGGGAATCATAAGTGATGAAGATATTCAAAGTGCAATCAAGGCTTGTGATGAAGAAATAGAAACGTGCAACAAACGTATTAAAGCGGCAAGCACACAAAATATTATCAGAGAAGAACAAGCGGCAAAGCTTAACAGTTATGTTGACGAAATAAAAGAAATTCTAACACTAGATTCCGACAATGAAGCAGTTTGCAGGGAATTGACAGAACGCATCGTCGCCTTTGACGGTGGCGTAGTAGTGTTCTACTTAAAGTGCGTTCCGTATGGTATTAAGTTGCAATATATTATAGAGGGACGCGGCAAAAATTACAGTACAAAAGTCGTGGATTTTACAATTGTAGCGTAGCTGTTTTGGTGCAGCGGCATTGATGCTACACTGAAACAGATATACCCACATCAGTCAACACACCCGTTATTTCGCTATAAGGGCAGGCATAACGTTGATGCAGATACCGCATTGCAGCACCAGTTTCACCGTCAGGCCCGCCTTATTGCTTTAGGGGTAATTATTTGCTTTTTGAAATTATGCTTTAACCTTATCAAGACGCTTTAGAATCAGCATCATTACAATACCTGCGACTGCGCAGCACGACGCTATGACGAATGCGGGGAACATCAGCGAAATGTCATTGGCGGCAATATTTTTGTAGTAGCCTGCAATTTGAGAGGAGATTACCGCACCAATACCAAATCCGCAAAGCACTACGCCGTAGTTTGTTGCCATGTATTTTGGCCCGAAAAGGTCAGCGGTGAGAGCGGGGAAGTTGCTTAGGAATCCGCCGTAGAAAAATCCGATTAATCCAATCAAGACGAATATTAAGTAGCCTGTTGCCACGTTGACAAGCAACGAAAGTGTGGCTGTACCAACCAGCAAAACGATGATTGTATTCATTCGACCAAGCTTATCGGAGACTATTCCCCAAATCAAACGTCCGAGTGAGTTGAACATCGAGATTAAAAGAACACCGATAGTTGCTGTTTCTTTTAAGCCTTTTGCGACTGCTATCGGCTTTGCAAAGCCAATCATCATCAAACCGCCCATGCAGGCAAGCATTAATGTAAATGTGATGAGATAAAACTGCGGCGTTTTAAGCATTTGAGTTGTTGTGAAGCTATTGTCTTGACTATTATTTGCTTGCGCTTGTGTGGAGGTGTCTTCTGGCGGGTTTTTCATG
>JAVBKH010000090.1:0-4991 GCA_031554155.1 Oscillospiraceae bacterium | reverse complement strand
TCGGATAAAACATTTTTAAGATTGGCATTCAGATTTTGAAGCTGAGCTTCTGGTATGCCTATGCCGTCATCAATAATGTTTATCATAAGGCAATCATTTTCTATATATGTTCCGACAAACAGCGTTCCCTTATCGGGCTTTAGCTCTATGCCGTGATAGACTGCATTTTCAACCAGAGGTTGTATAAGAAATTTCATAATGGGTATGCTTTTGGTTTCCTCTGTGATACTGGAAATGACCTCAAGCTTTTCAGGGAATCTTGCCTTTTGTATGTCGAGATACGCCATTGTAATTTCCATTTCAGTCATAAGCGGAACAATGGAACTGCCCTTAACGTTATATCGAAACAGCTTGCCCATTGCGCCTGCAACAGAAGCAATTTCAGCGACACCCTTTTCAAACGCAATGTCCTTTAGTGATTCCAACGCGTTATATAGAAAATGCGGATTAATTTGACTGCGGAGAAAATCAAGCTCGGCTTGCTTTTTAACAAGCTTTGTTTCATAAAGTGTGACCGTTGCATCGTAGAGTTTGGAGTTCAGCCGCTCTTTTTCCTGCAAAAGCTCATCAAACGATAGGCTTAGTGTGCGTATCTCTGAGCAACCGTCAAGCTTTGGCATATCTGGCCATGTGCTTGGATACGCTTCAAGATGATTTTGCTTCAAGTTTTGGATATAGCTTGACAAATGGTTAAGCGGCGCAACCATATTGCGCAGAATCATGCTCATTAAAAACACCAGCACACAAAAAGCAATAAACACAATTGCCACTATAACCGTGGTCGCCTGCACAGCATCTCTGTTTAACTGGTCAAGGTCAATTGCGCTGATAATATACAAATTGGCGGAGGCTACAGGCGTAATATGAATTAAATAGTCATTTGATTTAATTATATTAGTTTTTGCATTATCCCACACTTCACGGTTTCCGCACTGTGCGATAATTTTGTCAGATTCGGTTGATGGCGCGTTAAATGAAAAAATATCGCCGTTTTTGTCGGTAAGCAGAAAGTATGTATTGCTATCTTCATGTATAGGGAGTGATATTGGAGATTTTTTGGGGTCTATTGAGATTATAATTGAACCTAACGGCTTGCTGAAAACCTCTTTGTTGTGCATTGCATTGACATTGTGACCAAACACAAGTCGAACACCCTGTGCAGATTTTGAGCCTGTCAACGGTGAAGTGCAAATGCCATAGCTAAAAGTATCAAACACGCCAATTTCTTCTTGCTGCATTGAGCGAAGTGTCTGTGCATCAAAAAAATTTGACCAGCTTATTTCGTCATTGACAAGAGCAATGTCGCTGATGTCGCTATTCATAACAGAATAGGTCATGAAAGTGGTAAGCAACTGATTTATATAAGCATGTGTATTTTCTGTAAAAGGCTGCGAAAGCAGTCTTTCAATATTGCTGTCAAACAGGAGGATATTGAAAATCGAGTCAACCCGTTTTACAAGGTATTGAACCTCACTTTCAAACTTTTGCGAGATATTTTGCGCGGAATCTGTTGCGTTTTTAACTAACAATCGCTCAAGCATTACATATGATAGCACTGAAATTGTGAGGAACAAACCTAGCAGACAGGCGAGTATAACTCGGAACTGTTTTTTTATAGGCAATGCGGTAAAATGTGACATGGCATTACCTCCCTTTTGCAGTTTGCATTATAGCATAAAACAAAATGATATTAAACCTTTATTACAAAAAAATATAGTTATCGCCTCAAAAAGTATCTAAAACCTAAAAAAATTCCATAAAAGCTACCCGCCAACTGACATTTGACCATACTCATATAAAAAGCAAAGTATTATAATTGTTTTAACAAGTCAGAGGAAAGGTGGTGCGCAATGAAGCAAGATGCAAAACAAAAAAGTCGCAAAATCGACGATGCCGCTGGCAGAAAATTAGAAACTCAATCAATTATCAAGAGAGTCAAAAACGACTGGATGCTTTACGCTATGTTGTTTCCGGTAATACTGTGGTATCTGGTGTTTTGCTATCTGCCAATGGGCGGTGTAACGCTTGCCTTTAAAAACTACCAGTACAACGGCGGGATTTTGGGCAGCCCTTGGATTGGGTTTGAGCATTTTCGCACAATGGGCGGAGACAAAGAATTCTGGAGAGCATTTGTCAACACCTTGATTTTCAGTTTCGGCAAGCTAGTGTTTCATTTCCCAGTGCCAATAATTTTTGCTATACTGCTAAATGAAATACGCCACCCTAGGCTGAAAAAGCTTTTTCAAACAGTTTTTACTTTTCCGCATTTCATTTCGTGGGTAATACTTTCTGGTATATTGATAAACATGTTTGCCTCAAATGGTGTCATCAACCAAATGCTTGGCGCAATGGGAATGGAACAAGTTTCGCCGTTGGTTTCTAACACGTCATTTAGGCCGTTTATTTGGATTTCAAACATCTGGAAAGAATTTGGCTGGGATTCAATAATTTACATGGCGGCACTAACGAGCATTGACCCTCAGCTCTACGAAGCGGCAGAAATTGACGGCGCGGGTCGACTAGATAAAATGCTACATATAACTTGGCCCGGAATACGTGGCACAGCGTGCATTATGTTTATTTTGCAAATTGGAACAATTATGGGCGGCGCATCGTTCGACCAAATCTTCAACCTTTATTCCTCGCCAGTGTTTGCAAGTGGTGATATAATTGATACGTTTGTGTTCCGCCAATCCTTTGAGAAAGGCATTAACTTTGGCTACACCACCGCAATTGGCTTGATAAAATCCGTAGTCGGTGTAGTGATGATTGTTATTGCCAACAAAACCGTTACAAAAATGGGAGAACAAGGTCTATTCTAAACACTGGATACTACGAGGAGGGATAACATGCAGCCTAAAAGCAAACCTAAAATTTCGGTAACTGAAGTTGTTCTGTACATATTTTTCGGCTTACTGGCGTTAATTACAATCTACCCGTTTTACAATGTGTTAATTGTATCATTCTCAAACACAGTGACAAGCGCGAAACATTCCCCTTATCTGTACCCCCACGTGTTTGATTTGACAGGATACAAGACAATAATCAACGACGTGTATTTTGCAAAATCACTGACGACTTCGCTTTTTATTACGGTAGTCGGAACAACCTTAAACATGGTGCTTTCTGTAATTGGAGCATATGTGCTGTCTAAAAAAAGGCTTGTTGGTCGCAGATTTTTTCTAAGCGCAATATTATTTACAATGCTTTTTTCGGGCGGTATGATTCCTACCTATCTTGTTGTAAGTGATTTGGGTCTTGTCAACAAGGTTTGGTCAATGATTTTACCCTGCATGATTAACACCTACTATCTAATCATAATGAAAAACTATTTCGCCAGCTTGCCGCCTAGCTTGGAGGAGGCCGCCCGTATAGATGGAGCAAATGAATTCACCGTTCTAGTTCGCATATTCCTGCCGATTTCAGCTCCGTTTATGGCAACCTTTGCGCTGTTTTATTCAGTGGAACGCTGGAACGAATGGTGGAACGCATACCTTTATATCAGTGTAAAATCGTTAAAGCCTCTGCAAATTTATCTAAGGGATATTATAGTCAGCTTTAACAGTCAGCTTGCGGCTCAAGCCCAAGCGCTGATGAGCACCAACAGCAAGGTGTTTGTGCAGTCAATTCAAATGGCGACTATAATTATAACAATGGTGCCCATTCTCTGCGTTTATCCGTTTGTTCAGAAATATTTTGTTAAGGGCGTAATGATTGGTTCCATAAAGGAATAATCTACCCATAAAAACAGGAGGAAATTTTATGAAAAGAAACCGAATTCTTTCGCTGCTAATGGTTGCAGCTATGTCTCTCGGCGTTTTCGCAGGCTGCTCTGGCAGTCAGCCAGCCCCTGCCTCGGAATCAGCCGCACCCGCGGCATCGCAAGCAGAAAGCAAGCCCGCAGAATCCACTGCCGAACCCGCCAAGTCCGCAGAACCTGTGGAAATAAGCGTCGCTATTTGGGGCGTTGAGGAAGGTCTTGCAGGCGGCGACAACGATTTGATTCTCAAAACCTTGCAAGAAAAAACTGGCGTAAAGCTTGTTCCACAAAACATCACATGGGACGACGCGGAACAAAAGATTATGCTTTGGGCATCGAATGGACAGTTGCCAGACATATTTGCTGGTGACTTCGTTGGCAAATCTTTCTTCTTTAACTGGATTTCACAAGGCGTTGTGAAAGCACTTCCAGACGACCTTTCAGCGTATCCTAATTTGCAGAACTACCTCAAAATGGAGCGCGCAGTTGCAGCCAAACAAGGCGGCAAGTTCTACATGATTCCAAGACAAACCTACGGCGACATTACATACAGTGTGCAGGATAGAAATATCGTTTACCGTTGGGATTTGGCGCAAAAAGCGGGCGTTACCAAAGAGCCTGAAACTATGGACGAATTTCGCGATATGATGAAAAAAATTATTGCTGCCGACCCAGAGAAAAAACATGTAAGTGGTCTCACTCAGATTCAGTTCGAGCATATTTCTGGTATCGTGCTACCCTACGGCGGAATTGTTGACAAAAAGTGGGTTGCCAAAGACGGCCAATTCATGCCAAGCTATTTCGCTGGCGACTTAAAGGCCGCTATGCAGCTTGCAAGAGATATGTACCAAGAGGGTACTATTGAAAAAGATATTGCCCTTGTAAAGCAAGATACCTCTAAAGAAAAATTCCTACAGGGACAAAGCGCAGGACTTGTTTTTCCAGGTAGTCCGTCTTGGATTTTTAGACAATTTGCAAGTGATTACCAATCCCTTTATGGCCATAGCATTTTGGATGATGTGCGCATAGCTAAACTATACCCTGGAAAAGATGGCAACAAAAATTATTTTGTGGACACCGAAGCTTGGTCGGAAAGTTACATTTCCGCTAATGTTGACGACGCAAAAATGGCAGCGATTTGCAAGCTTTACGATTATATGTATTCCGAAGAAGGAAAACGCCTAATGTACTGCGGTATTGAAGGCGCGGATTACGATGTAGTCGACGGCGC
>JAVBKH010000213.1:0-6575 GCA_031554155.1 Oscillospiraceae bacterium | reverse complement strand
TGTTCAGGGGTGAGGTGCGCCCCAAACCCAATAAGCAGCCTCTTTTCGAGGTGGATTCTGGATATATATTCCAAGTTTTCAACGGTTGGGCAATTTGCTCTGCCGTTTTCTTCTTTTTTATTAGTTTTTCAACAGACCCTTTTAAACACTTCAATAGCACGTACAAATACTACAGAGTTGTCTCCCTCAGACCAAGGTATCGAGTTTGTTTCATGTTTGCCCTCATAGACATAGTGCAGTTCCATTTATATACTTCCTTTCATGATTGAATTAGGTGAAGTATATAAAGAACCGCCAAAATAGCTTTAAATATCGGAAAAGGCATAAAATTGTCGAATGCTACAATTGCAGAAGTGTTGTTGTGTGTATATTGCTATTAAATATAGTCATTAATTTGAAATACAAAAAAGTGCCGCCACAACACCAAGACGGTATTGCGGCGGCGCAGTATATAATTGTGTTAATATGTTGCTTGGAATCAAGTCTAATCACTTGAATTATTAGTGTGTTTATGCCATAATTAGGAAAATAGAAGTGGCGTATGCAGACATACATCAGGCGTTATATCGGTACTCTTAAATTCCAATTTAGTATCTAAAGGATGATAATATGAGAATTTTTATATCCTATTCTTGGGATTCCGACCCCCATAAGTTAAAAGTAGCCAATCTCGTTAAAAAATTAAGAGATAATGGAATTAGTGCTGAATTTGACGGAGATATTATACTTGGTGAGCGAATTCCTCACTATATGGAAACCCGTGTATCAGAATGTGATTATGTTCTCTTTATTTGCACTCCTCAATATAAAGAAAAAGCCGACGAGAGAACTGGCGGTGTCGGTTACGAAAGCAATATCATTACAGGAGAACTATATAGTAGCCAAAATGAAAGAAAATTTATTCCACTGCTCTTTTCAGGGACATGGGATACGGCTTTACCAGCTTGGGCAAGCGGCAAAAGTGGTCTAGATTTCACCACGGACCAGCGAACCCAAACAGAATTTGAAAGGTTGCTTACTCATTTAGGTGCCAATTCACTATCTGAGGCAAAAGATGTACCGAAAAATACAACATCCATTTACGTCAAAAAGTCATTTCAGCCACAAAGCAGCGAGCCAAATTATGTAAAAAAAACTTACACACCTAATATAGAGGACGAGCCTATCAGAATTTTAAGGGTAATAACTGAAGAAGTTGGATTTCCCAAAGATGATGGGACGCGGGGGAGTGCCTTGTATTTAGTCCCCTTTGAGTTGTCTCGATATCCCAGCGAATCATGGGGAAAACTATTTGTACAAAGCTGGAATTCTCCACCCCAGTGGTCAACTCTACATCGCCCTGGTATCGCAAGAGTTTCCGGGAAGAAAATAATTTTAGATGGTACTACTATTGATGAAGTCGAGAGGACGCATAAGGAAACACTCCTATTAGTTGTAAATGAGGCCAATAGAAAAGAACATGAGTACCGCCAGAAAATCGCTATTGAAGAAAACATAAAAGATGCCAAAAAAGAAAGTCACTTACATAATGTAGAGGATACCGCTAAAAGAATAACATTTGATAATTAGTTATTGCATATTTATAATCAAGTACAAAACCATAACGCAGTGGTAAATAAACGGAGTGCGTAGTTTTGTCATAAGCCCTAAGCGTAAACAAATGGAATGTTCGTTGAATGTAGCAATTATCCTTAATGCAAGAAACATATTCTGCCGAGCCCACATACAGTGCAGCATATATTATTGAATTTAAATAACGCTTATCGGGAGGCAACTATGAGTTCAGCAGTAGTGTTCTATTTTTCAGGAACCGGAAATACATGGTTTGCCGCAGAAACCCTTTCTCAAAAACTGAACGACTTAGGAATCGTGTCAACGATATATTCAATAGAAAAGGTTTCGCCAGTTGAAGCAAATAAGGCGATAGAGGAAGGCGACATCGCTGTTTTTTGTTATCCTGTCTACGCTTCATATTTACCAAAACCGATGGAGAAATTTATAAATTCGCTTTGCTTTCACAACAAAGAATCCGCGGTTCTTTGCACACAAATGATGTTCTCAGGTGATGCGGCAGCAATCGGCGCGAAGCTTCTTGCTGAAAAAGGCTTTAAAACCAAATGGGGAACCCATCTAAATATGCTTAATAATCTTAATTGCGGTATTTTTAGCTTTTTACCCATTACGAATGATGCGGGTAAGCTTGAAAAAATGCGAATAAAGACAGAGCTACAGATTGCGAATTTTGCAGGTAAAATAGCGAGTAATCAGGAATACTTACAAGGATTCTCCACCTTTGGTTACATGCTTGGTAGAACTCAACGCCCAAAGAATCATCTAACCGCCAACCAAAAATGGGGAAGTGTTATGAGCATCAATCATAATGATTGCAGTTCATGCGGTCTGTGCTATAAGATATGTCCCATGAAGAATATTGAAAAAACAGATACAAAATATGTCATAGGAAATAATTGTTCTGCTTGTATGAGATGCCATAACTTCTGCAAAACTAAAGCAATATATTTTAAGTCAGTAAAAAGCAAAAAAGAGAGTTATCACGGGCCAATCAAGGATTTTGATGTTAGAGCTCTTGTGAAATGATGAACTTTAGGTGGCGGCGTAAGCGTGGGAAAGATAATGCTATAATGTAATAAAGTCACACAAAAAATGGCAGACAGCCTTTAAGCCGTCTGCCATTTTCAATAATCAAATCGGTATTTCTAGTTAATGCTATGCCGCTTCAAACGAATCATCTTCGCCGAAAGGCAGGTCGCCGTCATCGTCTCCAAACGGTAAATCGCCTACGGCGGGGTCTTCCCACACATCGAATTCATTTTCCGCCTTTTCGCGAACTCCACCCAAGGAT
The DNA here is from genome assembly GCA_031554155.1 of Oscillospiraceae bacterium. GTDB lineage: Bacteria > Bacillota > Clostridia > Oscillospirales > Ruminococcaceae > WRAV01. The sequence continues at coordinate 3,712 of JAVBKH010000213.1, read as the reverse complement.
TCGCCGTCTTTTAACTTTTGGATGTTGTTGAGTGCGCAGGCTATTCCGCGACTGCCCTTTTTATCAAATGGGTAAAGAGTAATGCTTATGCGCGCAAAGCAGCCGCTATAAACTTCACTCTGGTCGGTGATAGGCTGTTTACTGCGGTCAATGATTCCGGGAGCAATTGTACTGGTTGCGTTGAAAAACCAATGTCCTCGATATTCCTCGCCCTTATCATCAGCCTCTTTGTCACCATCACGAATCGGCATTTTAAGCTTGGATGGCAACTTTCCACCCCAAAGCTTTTTCATGCCTTGAAGCTGTGCTTCTTTGATAGCAGCTTGCAATTTCTTGACGGTTTCCGTGTCGCTTTTTGGAACCAAAAAGCTGGTGCTGTACTTTTTGGCATCGGAATCTTCCTGTTCGCGCGGGCTCCAGATAAACGCAAAGGAAAGTCTGCCCATTCCGGTGATAACAGTGTTTGTAGGAACTTTTTTAATTTCGCTCATGATTTTACCTCTTTCTTTTTATATGGTTTATTTTATTATGGGTAGCAGCTAAGCTTCCCCCGCTGACGTTTCTGGTTGCTTCCACATAATGTAGAAGCTGTTTAGCGTACATTGAGTAATAATTCCAAGCTCGCTGAGTCCTTTGCTAATGGCGTACCAGTGCTCAACGGGCGGCAATTTAATCTCATTTGCAAGATTGCAATAGTTCTTACCCTCGGCAGTCAAGCGCGATATAAGAACTAATATTTCTTCACGTCCCTCGTTTTCATACCAGAGACTTCGCTCTTGATGTCCATGAAGCCAAGCGAACCATCGAACCTTGAAAGCTTTTGCTTTGTTTTTAATACTGAACCTGTTTTGGTAAACCCAATAAGTGAGTACTACCAAACCACAAATTGTACCAAGCGGTGTTTTTAAAAACATTTTCAGCCAAGCATTAGCAGAAGAATTAGCCATAATGGTGCATCTCCTACCGGAAACAATATTTGACGCAGAATTTCCTTTGATTTTGACATTTTACAACCTCTTTTCTAAAAAAATAGCAGAGGGCGTTCATTCTAGTGAAACGCCCTCTGAATCGGTGTTAAAGTATATTGTAATAATCTATTGCATCACTGATTGCCTGTGTACTTTGTGCTTCATGTTCCTCTTGCGCGGCAGTTTCTACACGCGCAATATTCTCGATAATGCTTACTTTGGGCTGGTATGACTTCCTCGGTGATTTTTGCGATTCTAACAATTCGGTCACATCAATCCCCATAGGATGAGCTTCAAGATACGCCTCAATAGCAAGAGAAACAAAGCTTGTTTTGTATCTTGCGGCAATCATTGATAACGCTTGAGCCGCGGCTAAGTGCCGAGGATTCTTGGCATTAAACCGTATATTACAGGCTAACGGAACTTTCTTGTCCACATAAATCCCGCCTATTCTCTGCTTAGCGCATTAAACGCCATTTCCTCGAAGCCCTGCGCATTGGCGCGGATATCATCAATGAAATCAAGCTTGCCAAAGCTTCCAGTTTGCGCCCAATACTCCTTAATGGCATTAGACCCTCCGCCCATCAGCAGCACATAGCTGTTGCGAAAGGGGAGTCTAAGCTCTGTCAGCTTCATAAGTAGATTGCTTCCATAGTTACGGATATGCTTATGAATAACACCTCTGTCCTCGGGCGATACACGAACATTCGCGCCGCTAAGCACACTGTTTATAGCGGATTCGGAAAGCTCGCTACCTGTTGTGCTGCGAAGCTCTGCGTTAATGCTGTTATACATGTTCACAACACCATTTTCCAAAGAGTAATGATACTCAGGGACAGGCTTGCCGTTTCGCAATCCGACTACATCAACCGTTCCGCCGCCAATATCAATCAGCAGTGCTTCTGCTTCCCCAGAAAGAATATCAATCGGACGTTTTACGGTAATGCTTGCACATTTCATTTCTGAGGTCGTGGCATTTGCTAGCAATCCCGAATATCCCTGCGGACACACAAGCACCCTTTTTACATTGATGCAGTAGCGATTTTTGTTGTACTGGAAATCAAGCTGCCTGCAAAAGTATTCCTGCAAGTCGCGTTTTAACGTATCTGCCGAGAGAAAACCTGGGGGAAGCCCCACAGCGAGTACAGCGTCATACGCTCCATTTGGGAGGTTGTTCTCGGCTAACTCCTTTGCGATGCCAAACATCGAGAGTATAAGAAACTCGTCACTTTTGGTCTTTTGCGTTCGCACTGGGATTCTGGCGTTAGATAGGGTATAATATTTGCCGCTGTAGGCAAGCAAATCCTCAAATATTGCTTCTTTGCCGACCTCTTTATAGCCGGAGGTGAAACACTGTGTTGCGGTTTTGATGTTGTAGTTGCCTGTATCTATTCCGACAATCAGCATATTGTTAAGCCTTTTCACTCAATCACTCCATTTCGTCGCTGCAAATTATGCTGCGAACAAATTCATTTGCACGGGATTTTCGATTTTACCAAAATCCTTCGTCTCAGGCGCAACATCTCCAGCCTTTGGCGTTGCCTCGAATTTTGTGTCTGAATCTGGTTTTGCGGATGATTTTTTACCTGCGGCTTTTTTATCGTTTTTTTTGATGGTGTCTGCTGCCGTAGCCTTAGCTTTACTTGCATCTTGGTCGCTCTCCTTTACATTGTAGTAATATTCTTTAGCCCATTCATAGGCTTGGTCGTCGCCAACAACACCGCCTGCCATAGAAGCGGTTTGTCCGTTAATGGTCTGTTTAGGCAGTGCTTTGATTTCTTCCTCCGACATTGCTGATATGTTTTTGGCGATGAATTCCGCCGCTTTTCCCATAACATACCTGACGCAGCCCTCTAAAGATTTTTTCTTTTCCAAGATAAGCTCCGCAAGCTCGGGGTCTCCCTCGCACCACTCCTGAGTTTTCGCGGTAAGGGCTCGGATAAGCTCCTGCCGAATTAAATCGTCGCAAGTTTGTGAAAGCATGGGGATTACCTTTTCGATTTCTGGCGTTAAATAGCCACTCATGCAACCATTCCTCTCATATAATTTTGATTGTTTTCAATATTGTCTAACCTTTTTCGTAACTGCTCGGTTTCTCGGTGATGCGAGAAGAAAAAACGCTTCTTATCATCCGGCAAACCGCAAATAAATACGGTGTCGCATAGATATTCGATGTAATCCAGCTTGTTGCAAGCTTCCACAAAAAATGGGTGCTGTGCTTCATCGGGGTGTTTTGGAGCGTAATCCTGTTTCCAATCCCGTAACAGGCGGAAATATTGGCAGTAGGTATTACACGCATCTTTTTCCCATTTAGCAAAGGATTCCTTTTCCTTGCGCGCTTTCAAAGCTTGCAGTGCTAGCTTTCGGTCAACAGGTATGGTTACATCAATGCCTAAATGATAAGATGAGTTCAACTCCTTGACCGTATCCATTGCAGTTGAGTTGATTAATTTTCCAACCAAGTCAATCACATCACCATGAGCGCCACAAGCAAAACAGGTGAACCGCTCATTTTTAAATGACATACTTGGGCTGCAATGATTGCCCCTGGCGAAATCAGGGAATTTAATCTTGAGATTGCGGTGGAATTAAGTTAAACATATTTAATGCCTACTGAACAAACACAAATTTTCGACAAAAACCGAACCACGCAAAGCGCTTGAAAATATGGCGCAAAAGAGCGCGGAAAATCTTCCGCAGGTTGAGCACGACAATCGACAGAGCAACCACATGCGAAGATGTTT
>JAVBKH010000119.1:0-3941 GCA_031554155.1 Oscillospiraceae bacterium | reverse complement strand
AGACCTGGATTCTTAATCAAGTCACGGCCGACAACCTTGCTTGTAACAAGCTGATGGCCAATGTGCTCGCTCACGACTACGAAGGTTGCAGGAATTATAATCAAGATTGCGTTTAAATCAAACTTTGGAAACTGGAATTTTGGCATTGCAAACGCAGAAGCGGCCGAAATCAAGCTGAAATCAACCAAGCCAAAACAGATTGCAGCCACATATCCTACAACTATCGCAATAAGTATGGGAATGACGCTCATAAAGCCTCTGAATAAAACAGAGCCAAACACCACCGTAAGTAAAGTCAAAAGAAAGACAATGATGTGCCTTGGGTCAATCGCTTGGCCTTCTGCTGGGAAAAATCCACTTGAACTTGCTGCCACGCCCGCAAGCTCAAGGCCTATTAGCGCGACAACAGGCCCCATTGCGGCGGGCGGCAGCGCAACATCTATCCATTTTGTGCCGAATACTTTGATTATCAGCGCGATTACGCAGAAAAGAATTCCGACCACTACGAAGCCACCTAAAGCGTACTGGTAGCCAAGCTCAGGCCGTGCTAGGATGATAAATGTGGGCGTTAAAAAAGCAAAGCTTGAACCCAAATAGGCTGGCGCTTTGCCCTTAGTTAAAAATATAAATAATAAAGTTCCTATGCCGTTCATCAACAAAACGACCGCTGGGTCAATTCCAAATAACGTTGGAACCAAGACCGAAGCACCAAACATCGCGAATAAATGTTGAATACTTAATGGTATTGCTTGTCCGATTGGCAAGCGTTCTTCTACTTGTACGATTTTTCTCATTGCTACTCCTCCACACTCTTTTAATGGGCGCAAACCCTGTGGAGAATTATACCATTTTATGAATAATAATACAAGTCTTTTTGACAAATTTCTTGCTTTATTGCATAACTTTATTTCTTCCCGCATCTTTTGCAGAGTAAAGCGCTTTATCAAGCCTTGATATAAAATCATATAGCGAATCGTCAATCTCTGGTATGATTGAAGCTGCACCTATGCTTACGGTAACCGAAGCTTCTTCGTCTTTAATAATATCGTCAAGCTTTATAGATTCCACATTGGCCCGAATATCTTCGGCAATTTTAAGAGCGCCATGTAAATCTGTGTTTGGCAAAAGCACGATGAATTCTTCACCGCCAACTCTCGCAACCGAGTCTGTTGCCCGCGACAATGTTACCGTTATAACCTTTGCAATCCGTTTGAGTATGCTATCACCCAAAGGGTGGCCATATTTGTCGTTAAAGTTTTTGAACTTGTCAACATCAACCATCAAAAGGCTAAGCGTCTGCTGCTCTCGCATTGCCCTTAGCCATTCAATATTAATCCAGTTGTCAAAGCTACGACGGTTTGGAATTTCGGTTAGTGCATCAATCATTCCGAGCTTTTCGATTGTTTTCATTTGTTGGATAATCTTCGCATGTGTTCTCACTCTTGCAAGCACAATTGAGTGAACGAAAGGCTTAGTAATATAATCAACAGCGCCTAGTAAAAAGGCTTTTTCTTCGTCTTCGGAGTTGTTCAGCCCAGTGATAAAAATTACAGGAATATCCTCTGTGACATGCGACTTTTTTAGCTCAGTGAAAACTTCGTATCCAGACATATCGGGCATAATAATGTCGAGCAAAATTAAATCTGGCTTAGATTGTTCGACCCTTTTTAATGCGTCTCTGCCTGATTTCGCAATTAAAAGTGTATATTCTGGTTTCAAAATGTGATTTAGTATATCAAGGTTAGACTTTTCGTCATCAACAATTAAAATACTAAACTTGGTATCAATCATCTTGTTCCTCCAGATGTCTTAGAATTTCTAGCGCCGTTTCATACGCAATCTCGAAGTCATATTCGTTGATTTGGCTAACAAAATCTTTGCATTTGTCTTTTAAGTCTGGTAAATAGCATTTTAGCTCGTCTGTATATTCTAAGCATTTAGAGTCGGCTTTTTTTAGTAACGGAATAATATTTTTTAGCAAATTCAAATAAGTTTTTTCGTCAACGCATGGCTTCATTCCGTCATCATCTGTTGAGTCGCTTGATTCTTCGCGCAATTCTTTTAAAACTGCGTCAAGTTCATACTTGATACATATGAGCATGTCGTCAGCGATTTTAGTATTCTCATTTGACAAAGCTGTCTCCACGGAATAGGCCGCATTGGAAAGCTTTGTTGCGCCAATTATTGATGATACTGTTTTTAGTGAATGAACAATTCTATGCGCTAACTTAAAATCTCCAGACGAAATCGCATTATTAAGCGATTCAAACGTATTGTTATTTGATTTTAGAAAATCCGATTTTAGATTTTTATATAGCAAAACGTTCCCTGCTGAACGCTCTATTCCAAGGATTTGATTGACCACACCTTGAGCAGAATTAACTCTATTGACAGCATCAATTACTGCCTGCGGCTTTTCAAGCGAAACCTTGACAGGCACAAGATATTTTAGCAGACAGCTCCACAAATCTTGCGAGGTAAACGGCTTACTTATGTAGCTGGACATGCCGTGTGCCAGATAATTTTCGCGGTCCTTAGCCATTACGTTTGCCGTTAGCGCGATTATTGGGGTTTCAATCCCAATCTCATGCAAAGCAATTGTGGCTTCAAGGCCGTCCATAATCGGCATATGTATATCCATAAAGATAATATCAAAGTTTTTGCCTTGCTTTTGCATTTCTTTGGCAATATCTACACCAACCTTGCCGTTTTCGGCTATGGTCACAGAAAGTCCAACCTTACTTAAATGTTCTTTTACTACTTGCTGATTAATCAAATTATCTTCGCAAACAAGTATTTCTCCCACAAATGACGGTCTGCTAATATTTTTGTCAATTACAACCTTATTATGAAAATCTCCGCCCGCTTCGTTGACCATATTAAAAACAAGGTCAAAGCTGAACTTGCTTCCAATTCCTAGCATACTTTCAACTTTAAGCTCCCCACCCATTAGCTCAACAAGATTTTTTGTAATTGCAAGGCCGAGTCCCGTTCCGCCAAAAGTGCGTGTTGTGCTGCTGTCTGCTTGTATAAATGGCTCAAAAATGTTCTTGATTTGTTCTTGAGACATTCCGATTCCGCTATCCTTAACTTCAAAATGCAGCTTCACAGTCGAACTGGTTGATTCAACGACTGCCGACATTATCTTAACAACGCCGGAATTCGTAAATTTTATTGCATTTGATAAAAGATTGAGCAAAACTTGACGAAGGCGTGTCGGGTCGCCGACTAAATACTTGGAAATGGTTGGCTCGGCATACGAGAACAAAACTATTCCCTTTTCAGCCGCATTGACACTGCTTACATCTTCACAATACTTGAAAACGTCATGCAAACTAAAGGTCACTTTTTCAAAAACTACCTTGCCCGCCTCAATCTTGGATAAATCGAGAATATTGCTAATAATCTCAAGCAAACCATTGGCGCTAATTCTGATTTTATCGAGATAGTCGCTGGTTTTTGATGATAGATTTGGCTCGCCCAAGGCAAGCTCCGAAAACCCGATTATTCCGTTCATCGGGGTTCTTATTTCGTGGCTCATATTTGCGAGAAACGTCGATTTCATTTTTGATTCTTGCCTTGCAGCTTTCGCAATTGCCTCAAGAGATTGCTCATACTGTCGTTGCTTTGTCAAGTCAATACAGTTTACTGCATAAGATTTTTTCTCCTTATATATGAGAGGGCGGGAAATGACTTCAACATCTATCATTGCGCCGTCGATTTTTTTCATGCAGCAATTAAAGCTTAATGAGGTGCTTAACTTTTTTATAAAATAATTTTCATCTGAATTATTTAGATTTTCAGAATCAAAAAACACAGACGAAACATTAAGGTTCGTTATTTCAGAGGTATCTTTTGCGTTATAAAGGTTTGAGAATGCAACATTTCCGCCTAATATATGGCCACTTACCTCACAAACAACGCAAATAGGCGCAGGTATT
>JAVBKH010000105.1:0-4122 GCA_031554155.1 Oscillospiraceae bacterium | reverse complement strand
CAAGCCATTTGCTGCTTGTTTTTGTCCCCGCTGAAAACCTCGCTGTGCTAATCGCTTACACATCGCTTGAATCTATTGCCTACGGCCTTGTAATTCCGCGCAAAGATTCAATTGCAGCACTTTTCGTGGACCCACAAGAACGTGCGCGAATCGTCAGCATTATGACCGTGATTGTGCTCGCAATCTGTATTCCCTTCGGCTACATTGCGGGGCTTCTTTCCGAAATTGACCGACGCTTGCCTTTTGTGCTAAATCTACTAATTTTCGGGACTGCATTTGTTGTTATTTCCGCGTCAAAGCTGCTTTCAAAGCAACAGATGGAGGAAATGGCGAAAAAAGTCTAAAAATTAGCTCTTGCAATTATAATAAGTATAATGTATAATTTAGTATTGTGTAACTTTGATGCTTATTTGGCTCAGCCGTAAGATATATTAAAAATAATTAAGAAATCAGGAAAAAATGTCAAACAATCAATTTAACGAACTCGGATTATCGGAAAACATGCTTAAATGCTTGGATAGCATAGGCTTTATTAAGTCAACCGATGTGCAAAGCAAAGCAATTCCACTGATGCTTCAAAACCGCGATATCACAGTGCAAGCACCTACTGGTACAGGCAAAACTCTCGCCTTTGGCATACCTTGTATTGAGTCTATCGACCCTTCAAGCAAAGCCATTCAAGCTCTGGTTCTCTGCCCAACTCGTGAGCTTGCAATTCAAACCGCAAACGTACTGCAAAAGCTTGTAAAATACAAGCCAGGCGTTAAAATCGTGGCCATTTACGGCGGCGAGCGAATCGAAAAACAATTGATGGCATTGCGGAGATACCCGCAAATAGTCGTCGCAACACCTGGCCGCATGTGTGACCATATGCAGCGAAAATCCTTGAGAATCGACAACCTAAAGCTTATTGTGCTCGACGAGGCCGACCGTATGCTTGATATGGGCTTTCGAGATGATTTGAACAGTATACTTGAGACTGTGCCGCAACAGCGTCAAACCGCTTTATTTTCGGCTACACTTTCCCCAGAAATCAAGCAAATCGCCAAAACATATCAAACCAATGCAGCCTTTGTCAAAATCGAGCAGGAAACCCTCACTGTAGCAAGTGTTGAGCAGTTTTTCACAGAAATTCGTGGAAAGACCAAGACACCTGCTTTAATCAACCTGTTAGCTGAAAAACGTTTCTATTTGTCTCTTGTTTTTGTCGGGACAAAGATTATGGCGGACCAGTTGTCGTCATCGTTGTCAAGCAGCGGAATCAAAGCAGAAGCGCTTCACGGAGACTTGCGCCAACGTCAACGCGACATTGTTATGGATAAGTTTAGACGCGGAGAAATTTCTGTCCTAATTGCGACAGACGTTGCTGCCCGCGGCATTGATGTAACAAACATTGACGCTGTTGTAAACTACGACATTCCGCAAGATTCTGACAGCTACGTTCACCGAATTGGCAGAACAGGCAGAGCCGATAAAAGCGGTGTTGCGTACACGTTTATTTATCCAAAAGAGCGCCAGAAGCTGCGCCAGATTATATTTGACACAAAAGCTGTAATTCTACCAATGGAAATTAGCATTGAAAAAATGGAGTACATTCCCGAAAAAAAGGCGATTGCAGCACCAAAAATAGAGAAAAAGATAAAGCCCGAAGTAGTTTCCGAAAAAAGCGAATTGGCAAATATGTTTATCTCAATTGGTCGGAAAGACAGCGTAACGCCTAAATCAATCTTGGATTTGATTAACGCAAACTGCGACATTGGGTCAACTAAAATCGGAAAAATCACTATCTTCGATAACTATTCTTTCTTCGAAATTCCGCACAACCACGCAAAGCAAGTTATCGCAGACCTTTGCGGTATTTCGCACAACCGACGTACTGTGATTGTGGAGATTTCGGGCAGAACTGAAGAATCTAGTGAAAAACCTTTCTTCAAAAAAAAGCGAGAACAAAATCGACGCAGCTCTTACAAAGCGTCTTAATTGTTGCCAAAATGGAAAAAAGTCGCCTAATAGCGGCTTTTTTATATTCCTTTATTTCGTTTACTTCACCGCCAGCTTCACATTTTATTAAACGCGCTAAAAGTTCTACGTCGCTAAATGCCATATTTTTGCTCACCTCGCAGTTAATTATCCGCTTATATACCCAATATATGGCATAATATCAAGATTGTGAGTGGACGTTGCTTTGCTAAAAAAGATGTAATTCTTAAATTAAATCAAAACATTAATGATTTGCTATAAAGTTTTATATAAAGCTTTTGTTTTTTTCTAATTCTTCCAAAAATATTATTTTACAAGAAAAACAGCCGTCCCATTAATTAAGGGCGGCTGTTTTGTTCTAATTATGCGCCTGTGCTTGGGTTGTCGTTATTAAAATACTGGGCAGCAAGGTAATACACCGCTTTGCCTTTAACAACCGCCTTTTTCCAATATGCAACGACTTTGCCGCTACTGTCAACTTGAGCGTACACGTCTTTAATGCCTTCTACTGGCGCAAGCTCGGCATCTGGCACTTTTGGCAGCAGTTGCCCTGTCTGGTCAACGAATGAGCCTTGTGGCACATCGCTTGGGATTGTGGTAGGCGGTGGGCTAAATGTGCCTTGCGGAGGCGATTGAACTGGCGGCCTTGTTGGAACAGGCGAGCTTAGAGGTTTAGGTCGTGGCTGCACAACTGGTGGCGCAACGACTCCACCGCCACCGCCTCCCCTACTGTCGCTATCTCTATCGCGGTCTCCGCCGCCGCTGCTTGTTGGCGGCGGTGGCGGCGGTGGAGTCAGCACATTAGTGAACACAGTGCTTGAGCTTGTGTTGCCTGCATTTGTGAAATTGTTGTTTAGATATAGAATGCTGTTATCGTCTGAAATAGTAACGCTATGCAAACGGCCACCGTCGATGTTGTAGCCCTGCGGCGTCACAGTTTCAACAAACTCATATTTGCCTGCAATCAGCTTGCCATCTTGCAAATAGTCCACGCCAGAATCGTTTACTGGCGGCGTTGTGCTAGTCACGCCAGAAGTGCTAATAACGTAGCTTCCCTCGATTTGAGATTCAATTAGATTAGCCACATGAACGTCACTTGAATGGTCACTATCACTTAATTTTTTATGCGCATAAACCTTAAATTCTGCACCGCTTAAAGGCGCAAGAGAGCTTGAATCCACTTTGTTTAAACGCAACTCACCTTTTTTGACCACGTTGGTAAAGATTGCACTGGAACTTGGGTCTGTTCCCGAATTTGTGATGTACACGATTTGCCCGTTTGTCGTAAGGTTGAAGGCATGTCTGTTGAGTTGACCAGATATATCAACATCTGGCAAGTAGCCGCTTGGTGCGATTGTCTCTTCAAGCTCGTAGTTGCCCATCAAAAGCTTGCCATTTAGCAAATATTTTGCATTATTTGCGCTTGAGTTTGTGACGTTTGCAAGACTGTCGCGGCCATGCCTGCTGATAGAGCTTAAAATATAGTTGCCTGTATTTCCGCTTTCAGTTAGATATGCAACAGCCGTTGTACCTGCGTAAACCGTGAACTCTGCGCCGTGAAGCGGCCCAAGAATGTTGGAAGAATCACGCTTGTTGATGCGAACTTCCCCACGATTGTAAGTGTTGATGAAGTTTCTTGCGGTTGTGCCGAAGCCGGTGTTGCCCAGATATACGGTCTTGCTGTCGTCGATAATTGTTACCGCATGTTTTATCAAGTCAGTAGTATTTGTCGCATAATCATCAGCAAAACCTAATGGCGTAGTAGTTTCTTCAAATGTGTAGCTGCCTTTTAAAAGCTGCAACTTGCCGCCGACGTTTTGCAGATAATCAATCGAGCCATTCTTTACGTTTAGTGGTGATGCACCCAAACTATTAGTGTTGCTAAGCTTGTATGTTCCCGATGAAGCGGGCTGCTCCGTCAAATAAGCTACAGGCGTTGTGCCAGAGTACACCGTGAACTCTGCGCCAGTAAGGGATACGCCTGTATCCTCAATTTTTTTGTTAAGCTCAATGGGTGCGCTAATCATGCGGTTTGTGAATTTATCTGACGCTGTGCCCATTCCTGCGTTTGTGAGATAAATTGTGCCTGTGTTTGCCATATTGAACGGGTGACGAATATGGGTTGAAGTGCCTGTCGTTTTG
>JAVBKH010000124.1:0-3148 GCA_031554155.1 Oscillospiraceae bacterium | reverse complement strand
TTGTTTTGCACATTTGGCAATACAGAATCCACCCAAGTCTCAAAGCCTGCGCCAGAATAAACGAACACGTCGGCTTTTTTAAGGCCTGTGATGTCCTTTGGCGATGGTTCCCAGTCGTGTGGTTCGGTTGAGTCGGGGATTAGGCAGCGCACCTCGGCGAAATCGCCTGCGGCTTTTTTAGTAAGGTCAAACATTGGGTAAAAGCTTGCGTAAACAATCGGCTTTTTGGAGCCTGCAATGTCCACCGAGACACTTTTTGCACAGCCTGTGAGCATGGCTGTGCAAAGAATCAAGGCAAAAGCTGTCGATTTTATCGCGAATTTAGTCATATCTTGTCTCCAATTGCGAATGTTTCCTATTTGCATTTACCTAATAATAGTACAAATATAACAAAAAGTCAAGCCAAAAAGTTATCGCGCGCAATCTCAAAGAAATTGCGCGCGACCGATTATGTATGTTCTTTTTTGATTTTAAAAATCAAGCGAAGAACAGGTGCCAGAAATCTTGGACTTTTGACGACGACGACTTTCATTGGTACACCACCTTGTCAAAATGTTGGTCAGCAGGGCTTAAAGCGGCAGCCGATATAGATTAGGGCGATGGCGGCAACGAGCAAAGCAAGCTTGACCGAACAAAACAACGCCAAAATCAAACCCACGCCAAACGCGATTGCTATAGCTGCCATTGAATCATTTCCGCGGTATCGACGCGCTCTGCGACGTATTCCCATATAAATCACCACCCTGCTATTGGCTTTGTTCCAGTATACGCCGCAAGGTGGCAATTGGTGAGTGTTTAGATTACGCGCAGGCAATTTTTGCCACTGCGCTTGGCCTTATACATTGCTTTGTCTGCTCGATTAATCGAGCGAGTGTACTCGAGATATGGGTCTAGTTGGGAAAGTCCTGCCGAAATTGTAACGCTGATAGTGTTTTCGCCAAAGGCAATTTGCGCGCGGGATACACTTAGGATTATGCTTTGCGCGCGACTTTCGGCGACTTTAATGTCGTCGCAGTCCAGCAAAACAAGAAATTCTTCGCCACCCCAGCGGGACGTTGTGGTTTGGCAGCCCTGTGTGCCTTGAATAATATCGGAGACAGCGATAAGAACCTTGTCGCCAACATCGTGACCATACGTATCGTTAACGTATTTGAAGTCGTCAATGTCAATCATAATTAGGAATGAATTGCCGCCTATTTCCCGCAATTCAGTGCATTTCATAACAATGTTGTTTGTCATTGCGCGGCGTGTGAGCAGGTTGGACAAAAAGTCTGTTGAGGCAATTTGTGTTAGCTCGTGTTCCTTTGTCATCTCGTCGGTGATATCCTGCAAGCATGACATGAATTCGTGGTCGTTTAAGCGATGCAAGAATCTGCGGTAGTACATGATTTTGCCGTCAATAGGGGAAACAACACGCTTATCCGTGGCAATAAAAGCGATGTTTTGGCGACCCATGTTTTCCATGTCTTCCTTGTAGTCATTGATTAAATCCCAACCAAAGGCCTTTGTAAGCTCATCCATGCGGATTTTGGGACCAGAGAATTGCAATCCCCACTTGCGGAAAAAGGGATGGTCACCCTTACTTACAAATTTGCCTGTTTTTAGATTTCCCCAGGCAAGGTCAAAGGTTTGTTGCTTGCGAATTAATCGCGAAACTTGCGTGTCGTAGACGGTGATTCGGCGAAGCATATAAATTAGCAGAATCAGCATCAAGACAAAAACAATAACCACAATTTCTATGAACTTTTTTTGCTCTTCGCGAATTCGTATGTAGTCCGATTTTAGGCGTTCGGTTTTGAGCATTAAATCACTGATGTGGCTTGGATTAAGAGCGCTGTTAAGTTTTATTGCTTCATCATAAAGTGAGTTGAATTGCGTGTTTTGTGCGCCATAGACAAGGTTTAACGCCGCCTCCGCAGAGAAATCACCGTATTCATACAGCGAATAGTCTTTTTCGATTATCGTCAGATAATTGAAGCTCATTTCACTCATGAAAGCAACATCAATTTCTCCATTGCGAAGTGCTTTAATGAGCGCTTTTCTGGAGTTATAGAGCGCAGGCTGTTTACCGTACAAAACATCCCAATTAACGTAGCCCTTTGCGTGGATTGATGTTCCTACCCTAAGTTCGCGCAAATCTCCCTTTACATAACCAACGGAATAGGCGCGAATTGTATCCTTCCACATCGGCAAGGAATATGAATAGGAGGGGTCATTGAAAATATCAAGGTTAAAATACCCAGCGCCGCTTGCAAGGCAGTCGCCTGCCTTTATCGCATCAAAGGAGCTGTATACGCCGTTTGGATATTTTTTTCCGCTTTGATGATTTACTTTTAAGCCAGTCAATTCCTCAAAGATTCCGCTTATTTCGGCTTGAAGCCCCATAAGCTTGCCGTCCTGTTCATAGAAAAAGGGGTAAGTTCCGCCGCTGCCAAAAAATTCTATCTCATTATATTTTTGGTTTAAGAATTCAATTTCAGACTTAAAACGCTCTTTTTCTGCAACTATAATCGCTTCGTGCCTTGCTTGTGTAATCCTATTAGGCAATTCCTTGTCGAACGCAATATATCGGTTTAAAATTGCAACAAGAGGGCGCAGCTCTTCATTAGAGCAAATAAAGCCTTGGTTAGTTCGGTAATTTTCCAGAGAAAATTCGAAGTTGAGTTGTTTGTTCTCCAAAATTTCAAACTGTGCATTATCAAGGGAGATAAAACAGTCAATATCACCATTTTCAAGCGCATTAATCATCTTGCCAATCGTCTCAAAATACACGATTTCTCCATGTGGCAAAATATATGTGAGTAGTGATTTTGCGGGCGTTGAGTTCGAAAGCAAGCCAACTTTGCGATTTTGAAAGAATAGTGGGGACCCTCCGACAGGGTTGTCAATTCTTGAGATGACTTGTGGCACCGACGAAATCATTGTATCGACCGTAATATAATCGTTATTTCGCTGCTCGTTTAGCGTAACAAATCCAAAAAAGTCAGCATATCCATATTTGAGTGCGGAAAAGCCGTCGGACCAGTCATGTTTTTGAACAAAAACTTTGAGGCCGAATTCTTTTTCAAATACATCAACAAGTGGCTTAATCATTCCATAAGATTTGCCGTTTACTGTAGTGTACATAGCGTCGGTTGAATAAGCAATT
>JAVBKH010000201.1:0-2815 GCA_031554155.1 Oscillospiraceae bacterium | reverse complement strand
TGATGCACCGTTCCAGCCGACTTTAAGGGAATTTGTTGCGCGGGAGAAAAAATATGTAGCTCCGCAAGCGAGAGTTATCTCTGCCAAAGTCAAAACTAAATCGTATAGCGTGAAATCCTTCGAAAGCAAAACTGCCCCGCTCGAGACGAGCAAAGCAAAGAGAGCTGTTACCACAGCCGAAAAAGCACTTTGCCGAATTGCAAGATTAGGCCCTAACGTGCCACCGCGATTCTTGCCGAACAACCACTTTACAGCAGCAACAAGCAGAGCCGCAGCAACATATTTCATGTTTGCAGTCATTGTTGCGGAAAAAATATAGCCCACAACCGCGCCTAATGCCGCCGCTATTGCGCTTGTTCCGCCAAGGGCAGCGGCAAGCGCAACACCAAAGGGCGAAATTCCGTCAAATATGCTCGAATTTGCCATGATAAAGCCAATGACAGCGTACCCGATTGCACCAAGCCACTTTCGGTTTACTTTAATCGCTTGCTTAAGCTTGTCCAC
Source organism: Oscillospiraceae bacterium (assembly GCA_031554155.1). Taxonomy (GTDB): domain Bacteria; phylum Bacillota; class Clostridia; order Oscillospirales; family Ruminococcaceae; genus WRAV01. Next base: position 2,311 of record JAVBKH010000201.1, on the reverse strand, counting down.
ACCTTGAACCTTGACTGTGCCAATTTTTTCTTGCATATTGTATGCCCCCAAATGGAAAAATATACCATTAATTACTTAATAGTATACCCATTCGAGGGCATATTTTGTCGTTATATGCAGCCTAGTTTTGCAAAAGCGCGTCCATGTGCGACTTCACATCTTCAATTAAATCAAAATTCAGCACAGTCTCAAGCTGCTTTATCATGTCTGCTCTATCGATTCTGCCGATTAAGTGCTTTACTGATCCAACGGTAGATGGCGCGACGCTAAGCGTCTTTACACCCATTGCAACCCAAAGGGGAACAAGCCGCTCCTCTGACGCAGCCTCGCCGCAAATGCCCCACGGTATTCCAGCCCGCTCTGCACTTTCGGCAATTATTTTGACTGCGCGCAAAACGGAGATATTGCAGCAATCGTAAAGTGACGCCACACGCTCGTTTTCGCGGTCGGCGGCAGTCGTGTACTGTATAAGGTCGTTTGTACCTACGCTGAAGAAATCGGCGTAAAGTGCAAGCTTGTCGCTTAAAAGAACTGCGGCAGGGGTCTCGACCATAACGCCTACGGGAATATCCTCGCGAAAGGCTATGTTTTCATCGCGAAGCATTTGTTTAGCATCTTCAAGGCATTTTTTTGCCCCAATCAATTCCTCTGTGCTAACTATCATGGGGAACATAATTTTTATATTGCCAAATGCCGAAACGCGAAGTATTGCGCGAAGCTGAACAGCAAAAATATCCTTGTGCTCAAGGCAAGGCCGTATTCCGCGAAAACCTAGCGCAGGGTTATGCTCCTTTGGCAGCTTCATATATCTGGCCTGTTTGTCGCCGCCGACATCAAGCGTGCGAAAAACTACTGCCTTGCCGTTTGCTCGTGTTACAACGTCCTTGTAAATCTCAAACTGCGTGTGCTCGTCTGGGTATGAGGTGGAGTTCAAATATATAAACTCTGTGCGCATAAGGCCCACACCGTCGCAACTGTCGTAGTCTATCGCGCGTGTGCTGTCTGGGTCGCCAGAGTTAATGGAGACATTAACCGCAAAGCCGTCCTTGGTTACAGCGGGCAGCCTCTCGGATTTTTTGTAAAGTTTGCGGCTGCCATCGTATTTTCGCTTTGCTGCCGCAAATGCCCTTGCCGTTGCTTCGTCTGGGTTAACAAAACCCTCACCGAGAAAAGCATCAAGCAAAACAAGGTCGCCGTCCCGTGTTACTTTTGTTGCGCCTACTGCACCAACAATCGCGGGAATGCCCAGCACTTTTGTGAGAATAACCGTATGCGAAGTTATCCCGCCGCGCTCGGTGACAATCCCACGCAGAATATTTTTGTCAATCTTCACAAGTTCTGCGGGCGTGATTTCTGTTGCGACGAGAACAACGTCAGTATAGCCTTCCATTTTATGCTGAAAATCGTCGTTCACGCCAAGCATAATGCGGATAAGCTCGTTGCAGGCGTTTTCAATGTCGCTTGCGCGCTCTCTTAAATAATCGCTTTCAATCTGTTCAAAGGTTGCAACTGCCTTTTTACATTCACGATGGAGCGCATATTCTATGTTAATAAGTTCAGTTTCCACTCGGTTAAAAACAGTTTTATAAAATATTTCGTCGCGAACAATTGAGCGGTAGGCGCGGAAAATTTCGGCGGCTTCAATCCACTCTTCACGTTCGGCAGTTTCAATAATTTCCATAAGTCGGGCGTCACAGACATTTTGCGCATTGCGAAATCTATCAAATTCCGCTTGAACATCGGATATTTTCGTCTTTTCAAGCTTTAGCTCTAGGCTGTTTTTTACAACGGCATATCCAGACGAATATCCTTTTGAACCACAAATTCCGTTGAATCTCGTCATTTCGCAACCACCCTTAATCTTTTGTTATTATCATAATACCATTTTTTGTACAAAAGATAAATAGAATAAAAAAATGTGATGAATTGACAAAACTCGCCAAAAAGCAGTACAATATATAAGAACTGAAAGGGTGAGCATAATGAAACTTAAATTAACTTCATTTATAATATCTGCGCTGATAGTTTTTTCGTCCACAGGCTGTAGCAAGCTTTTGCCCAAGGACCTTCCAACTCCGCCGCCTGAAAGCAGGCCGCAAGTCGAGGAAAGCATGGAATATCCTGTAACAGCAAACGGGGCAACGCTTTCGTCCCGCCCTGGAATAATCGTGTCGCTGTCGCCGTCGGTTACGGAAAAAATCAGCGACCTTGGCCTACAGGACAGGCTTGAGGGAATATCTGACTACTGCGACGCGCCTAACGGCTTTGAGCGCACCCGCTGTGGAACTGTTGCAATGCCAGACTTTGACGC
>JAVBKH010000261.1:0-5548 GCA_031554155.1 Oscillospiraceae bacterium | reverse complement strand
GAATGGTCATCTGCGGAGGAACCTTGCTTGCCGCAATGCTGATAGTTCTTGAGGTGGTGATTCGATGAATGAAATACTCATGAATATCGGCAAAGTTTTGCTGATTATAGTTCTTGCGCCGATTGTTGGCGGACTCTTGACAGGAATCGACCGTAAAATCACTGCGCGTATGCAGCGGAGAAAAGGCCCGCCGATTCTTCAGCCGTTCTACGATGTCATCAAACTTATGCAAAAAAGTTCAACCACAGTTAATGCCATCACGCGGTTTTATGTGACGTTTTCACTGTGCTTCACCGTATTTACGGTTGTATTATTCTGCATGGGCGTGGACTTGCTGCTCTGCATATTTGCCTTTACATTGGCGTGTATCTTCTTTGTAATTGCAGGATATTCCTCGTACTCACCCTACAGCCTGATTGGCGCGGAGCGCGAGCTTATCCAGATTATGTGCTACGAGCCTATGATTTTGCTAACGGCCTTTGGCTTCCATGAAGTCATGGGGACTTTCAGCACTGCGGCTGCATTTTCTCAACCTTACCCTGTAATCGCAAAGCTCCCGTTTATCTTTATCGGTTTTACGTATGTTCTAACAATCAAGCTGCGCAAATCGCCGTTTGACTTGAGCATGTCCCACCACGGACATCAGGAAATCGTAAAAGGCATCACCACGGAGTTTACAGGCATTTGCCTTGCAATGGTGGAGATTACCCACTGGTTTGAAACTGTCTTTGCGCTAGGCCTTGTCTATTTGTTTTTCGTTTGGCAAGCACCTTTCAGTTGGGTTCTAGGAATAGTTTTTTGCCTGCTGCTCTACTCTTTCGAAATTCTTATCGACAATGCGTTTGCAAGAATTAAATGGCGGCCTGCACTAAAAATAAGCTGGCTTGTCACTTTGGTTTTTGGTGGAATTAATCTGTTTGTGCTAAATCTTTTAAGATAGGAGAATGTCTATGCGCTTGATGAAAAAATCCCCATGGGTTCTTCACTACGACGGTTCAAGTTGCAATGGCTGCGACATTGAGGTGCTTGCCTGCCTCACCCCTTTGTACGATATTGAACGCTTTGGCGCAATTAACACAGGCAACCCTAAGCACGCTGACATTCTGCTTTTAACAGGTGCAATCAACGAGCAAAATCTGCCCGTTGTGCGGCAACTTTATGAGCAAATGCCAAGCCCCAAGGCAGTTGTGGCCGTGGGTATCTGTGCCACCACTGGCAACGTTTTCAAGGATTGTTACAACATTTTAGGCGGAGCTGACAAAGCAATCCCAGTGGACGTTTATGTCCCAGGTTGTGCAGCAAGGCCAGAATCAATCATAGACGGCGTAATAAAAGCAATTGAGCTTCTAAAATAAGGACGGTAAGCCATGGCATATACGCAACTTTTTCAAGTAATTACTAAAGAAAATCTTTTGAGCGCTGCACGCCAGCGAAAAAATGGTGGCTGGCTGCTTACGCAGATTTCTGCCACATGCAAGAACGGCGTTGACCTGCTTTACAGCTTTGAGCGAGATTACGATATGGTGAATCTTCGCCTAGAGCTTGCCGAAGGTGAGTGGGTTGAAAGCGTTAGCTCCGTTTTCCCCTATGCATACCTTTACGAAAACGAAATCAAAGACCTTTTCGGTGTTGAGGTGCGCGGTATGAATGTTGATTTTCAAGGGAATCTCTATCAAATTAAGGTAAAGACTCCGTTTAAAATCAAAACTGTTGAGGGTGAGGTGTCAGCGACCAATGGGTAAAAGAACAATTGTGCCGTTTGGGCCGCAACACCCTGTGTTGCCAGAGCCTATCCATCTTGACCTTGTTCTCGAGGACGAGCGCGTGGTGGAGGCAATTCCGTCAATCGGCTTTATTCATCGTGGACTAGAAAAGCTAGTCGAGAAAAAAGATTACGTCGAATATGTCTACGTTGCAGAACGCATTTGCGGAATTTGCAGCTTCATGCATGGCATGGGTTACTGCATGGCTGTTGAAAACATAATGGAAGTTAAACTGCCAGACCGAGCCGAGTTTTTGCGCACGATTTGGGCAGAGCTTTCGCGTATGCACAGCCACATTATGTGGCTTGGATTAATGGCGGACGCTGTTGGCTTTGAAAGCCTGTTCATGCACTGTTGGAGGGTTCGCGAGGAAGTCCTCGACCTTTTTGACATGACGACGGGCGGCAGAGTTATTTTTTCAGTTTGCAAAATAGGCGGTGTCCGCAAGGACATTGACAGCGAGCAAGCCAAAAAAATGGACGAAGTTCTTGCAAACATGGGCTCAAAATTAAAAGAACTTACCGATGTTTTTCTAAAAGATGCGTCGATTAGAAGCCGCCTTTGCGGTGTTGGCTATCTTTCCGAGCAGGACGCTATTGACCTTGGAACAGTCGGACCAATGGCGAGAGCGAGCGGAATTGTGACGGATATGCGCGAACTTGGCTATGCTGCCTATTCGCACGTGAAATACGAAATTGCTGTGGAGCAGGATGGCGACTGCTACGCGCGCTGCAAAGTGCGCATACGCGAAATATATGAGGCAATTTCAATAATTAGGCAGTGCCTTAAATTGATGCCAAACGACAGTGCAATTGATGTTCAAGTTAAGGGAAATCCAAACGGAGAACATTTTGCGAGACTTGAGCAGCCAAGAGGTCAAGTGCTTTACTATGCTAAAGGCAACGGGACGAAATTTCTTGACCGAATGAGAGTGCGCACGCCAACTTTTGCGAATGTCCCTGCCCTTGTGCACGCGCTCAAAGGTGTTGAGCTTGCCGATGTGCCTGTTCTTGTCTTGACAATTGACCCATGCATAAGCTGTACGGAAAGGTAGGAGAGTCATGTTTACCATATTGGGAACAATTCTTTCCGGCCTGTTCGGAAAAAGCGCAACAGTTAATTACCCTATGGAGCCTAGAATAGCTTCGCCAGTTACGCGCGGCCACATCAAGATTGACATTGATAGCTGTATCTTTTGTGGTATATGTAGGCGAAAATGCCCCACTAGCGCAATTGACGTGACCAAGGAAGACAAAACTTGGGCAATTTCGCGAATGCACTGCATTCAGTGTAATTCGTGTGTTGAGTCCTGCCCGAAAAAATGCCTATATATGCGCCAAGAATTGCCGCATGTTTCTACTGGAATTGAAAAGGAAGTTGTGGAGCTTGCACGAGTTTGCGATAACGCAGCAGATATTCGAAACAGCAAATGAGTACGCAAAAAAACACGAGGCTAAAAGCGTAACAGCAATTAACCTTGTTGTGGGAGATTTGTGCGGCTGCGTCGCAGATTCAGTCGCGCTTTATTTTGATTTAATGGCGGCGGACAGCCTTTGCGAAAATGCTAAGCTCAATATTGAGCGAGTAAAGCCACAGTTAAAATGCAAGGTCTGCGGCGAACTTTTCGAACGCAGGCCATTTTCATTTGATTGCCCCAAAATTGGCTGTGGTGGCGAAGGTGAGCCAACTGAAATAGGGCGTGAGTTTGAAATCCGCTCAATTGAAATTGTGTAGCTAAGGGAAGTGGATTTATGGAAAATAAGAAAAACGAAATTGAAATAAAAGAGAGCATTCACGTCCGCAACGAAAAGCTTGCTGAGGAATTAAATCTAAGCTTTACTAACAACCAAGTTTTTGTCGTGAATGTTATGGGCGCACCAGGCGTGGGCAAAACGTCGTCGCTAATTCAAATAATAAAGCGACTGAATATTCCCGCTTATGTAATGGAGGGCGACATTGAAAGCGACATTGACACGCAAAAACTGACTTCGCTTGGAATTAAGACTGTGCAAATCAACACAGGCGGCGCATGTCATTTGGACACGCCGCAAATTATCGAGGCAAGCGATAGGTTGCAAGTTGACGCGGGTGTTTTGTTTATTGAAAATATTGGCAACTTGGTTTGCCCAGCCGAATTTATGATTGGCGAGCACATAAAGCTGCTGCTAACAAGCGTGACAGAGGGCAGCGACAAGCCGTACAAATATCCACTAGCCTTTGAAAAAGCGGACGCCATTTTGCTTGGAAAATGCGATCTTGCGCCTTATGTTGATTTTGACGACACAGAATACTTTGACGGCGTGCATAAGCTCAACCAAAATGCGCCAATATTTAAGGTATCGGCTAAGACTGGCGAAAATTTCGACGAGGTAGCGAATTGGATTTGGCAAAAAGCTCAAGCTGTTATAAAAAAATAATTGTTCGCGGCGTTGTGCAGGGTGTGGGCTTTCGTCCGTTTGTGCAGCGACTTGCGGACAGCCACAAAATTTGCGGAACAGTGCAGAATCAAGGCGGCTCTGTTTGCATTTTTGCATGTGGCGATATTGCTGACGTTGATGCTTTTATTGGCGTGATTCGAGAAAACCCGCCACAAGGTGCGTGGATTGCGAATATTGAAACAGAAGATGCGCCAAACTTTGCGGCATCTGATTTTAGCATAATAAAGAGCGACGCAACATTCAGTCAAAGCAGCGATTTTGTTTCGCCCGATATTGGCATTTGCGAGGAATGCCTCAAAGAAATTCGCGACAAAAAAAATCGGAGATATGCGCACCCGTTTAACTCATGCGTTGCGTGTGGGCCAAGATACAGCGTGCTAGAAAGCTTGCCGTACGACAGAGAAAACACGACCATGAGCGACTTTCCGCTTTGCGAAAGCTGCCAAAATGAATACAATTCTCACAATGACCGACGATTCCACGCGCAAACAGTTTGTTGCAACGAATGTGGCCCTACTCTGCGTCTTTGCCTCAAAAGCTCCGACGAATATATAGGATTTGAGGCTGTTGCGCACGCAATTGACGCGCTAAATGCAGGCAAAATCTTAGCCATAAAGGGAATCGGCGGCTACCATTTTGCGTGTTCTCCCCACAATAATACGGCGGCAAGAGAGCTTCGCGCACTAAAAGGCCGCGACAAAAAGCCCTTTGCTGTGATGTTTCGCAACCTTGAAGCCATTCGCAAACTTTGTGTAGTCAGCGAAACCGAAGAAAAGCTGCTTACATCTTCGGCAAGACCGATTACTCTTTTACCGCTTAAACATCGCGAATTTGCGGAAGACGTGCTCTGCGGCGACAACTACTGCGGCTGTTTTTTGCCGTACTCAGCGCTGCATCATCTTCTTTTGGACGGGCTTGAGGCTTTGGTGCTCACAAGCGCTAATATCAGCGGTTCTTCGATTATCAGCGACGACGAGTTTATGCATGAATTCTTGCAAAAATCGGACTCAAGCCTTTTTGCGGGGATTTTGTGCCACGACCGCAAAATTCGCCGAGTCGTTGAGGATTCGGTGGTGCAGGCTGTGTCGGAGAAGGCACAAATTTTGCGACGTGCGCGGGGATATGCACCCGCGGCTTTGCCGATTAAAAATATTTCTGGCTGTGATTTTTTGGCCATAGGTGGAGACTTAAAAGCCACGTTTTGCCTTGTGAAAGGCGATTTTGCGTACCTTAGCCCGTACTTTGGCGACTTGGAAGACGTTAGTGTGTACAACAACTTCAAAGCGGCTATTCAAGAATATATGACGTTGTTTAATGTAAATCCAAGCTTTATTTTATGCGACATGC
>JAVBKH010000009.1:0-13877 GCA_031554155.1 Oscillospiraceae bacterium | reverse complement strand
AAAGGGGAGGGACGTTTATGCCCTCGTTTAGAACGGCGAGAACAGAAGAAGACGTCAAGCGCGAGCTGACCGACATTATGCGAAGCCTAAAAGACCCGCGAATCACGGGGCTTTTAAGCATTGTTAAGCTTGAGCTTGCGGGAGATTATTCCCATTGCAAAGTTTATATAAGCTCGCTTGACGGCCTTGAAGCTGCACAATCTGCGGTGAAGGGGCTGACAAGCGCGGCAGGCTTTGTCCGCCGCGAAATCGGCATGCGCCTAAAAATTCGCAGAAGTCCAGAGTTTCACTTTGTTGCGGATAACGGCATAGAATACAGTGCCGAGATTAACAAGAAATTGAGAGGTCTGTAGTGGATGCATATTGATATTAAAACTGCTTGCGAACGACTTTTGCAAAACGACGATATTTTAATCTATGCCCACCAAAAGCCCGATGGCGACACGCTTGGCGCGTCGTTTGCTTTGCTGTGGGCACTTGAGCGTTTGGGCAAGCGTGCCCGCGTCGAATGTGTTGACGGTTTCCCCGAAAGATACAGCTTTGTCTATGGCGATTATTCGCCGAATATGAGCTTTGAAGCGCGTTATTTTGTTTCAGTTGATATTGCAAGCGCGTCTTTAATTGACAGTAAGTCCGACCAATACAACGATAAAATTGATTTGTGCATCGACCACCACAAGTCCAACACGCTGTATGCCAAGGAAACCTTGCTAGACACTGAAGCACCGGCTGTCTGCCAAGTTATATTCGAAATTATTCGTGAACTTGGTGTTGCGATTGATAAGCACATAGCGACGGCACTTTTCACAGGAATTTCAACGGACACAGGTTGCTTTAAGTATTCAAGCGTCACGGCGAAAACCCACCGAACAGCCGCTGATTTGATTGAATTAGGCGCAGACCACGGCAGAATTAACAAGCTTATGTTCGACACAAAAACTCGCGGAATGCTTATGGTTGACCGCTTAATGATTGAAACCACCACATTCTATTGTGCAGACCGTTGCGCGCTTGCGGTGATTCCCGCCGATGTGTCAGAAAAATATGGTGTCTCCGAAGAGGAGCTTGACGGGATTTCGTCGTTTACTGTTCGCATTGACGGTGTGTATGCGGGCGTTACTGTGCGCGTAAAAGCGGACGATACATACCGCGTGTCACTAAGGACAGTTTCACCCATTGATGCTTCGAAAATTTGCGCAAACTTTGGCGGCGGTGGCCACATGAATGCGGCAGGCTGCACCTTAACGGGCAATCTTTACGATGCCATTAACAGCATTATAGCTTCAGTAGAGGAAGAATTGGTTCGCAATGAGCTTATTTGAAGGAATTTTACTGATAGACAAGCCAAAAAGCTTCACGTCCTTTGACGTTATTGCCAAGCTTCGCGGAATGACACGCACAAAGCGTATAGGCCACGCGGGGACGTTAGACCCGCTTGCAACGGGAGTTTTGCCGATTTTTTTTGGCCGAGCAACAAAAGCTGTTGACCTTTTGCCAGACCATGATAAAATATATGAAGCCACATTTCAGCTTGGATTGGTCACGGATACGCAGGATATAACTGGCGAAGTTATTTCAAAGACTGCGCATAATGTGACCGCTGAACAGGTGAAAACAACTCTGCAAGGTTTTCTCGGAGAACAAAAGCAACTTCCGCCGATGTACTCGGCTGTTCGTGTTAACGGGCAGAGACTTTATGATATTGCAAGAAACGGCGGCGAAGTCAAGCGAGACGAGCGGGACATCACAGTCTACGCTATTGGGATTATATCTGAAAACGAGCTTGACGGTATCTACAAAATTCGCGTGAGCTGCTCGCGCGGCACTTACATTCGCACAATTTGTCACGACTTAGGCCAAACTTTGGGCTGCGGCGCGGTTTTAACAGACCTTCGCAGAACAGACGCATGTGGCTTCTCAATCAAAAACTGCATCACCTTGGAGGAAGCACAGGCCTTGACTGATGCGGATTCCCTTGCAGCTAGGCTGCTGCCAACAGAATCGGCGTTTGCGCACTTGCCAACGTTTATTTTAAACGAAACACAGACGAAGCATTTTTGCTGTGGGCTTGAGCTTGGTCTCTCGCAATTCAGCACACAACCCGTAGACGGAGCAAAGATTGCCGTTTACGATGAAACTGACCGCTTTCTTGGCCTTGCCGCAGCAGACTGCGCGGCAGACAAGCTTAAAATAATCAAGCTCTTTGTATTGGGGGCTAACCTTTGAAAATTTACCACGATTTGCCCGAAAAATTACCATCACCTCAAATTGCTGTGGCGCTTGGCATGTTTGATGGCCTGCACCTTGGACATTTGGCTGTGTTAAACGCGCTAAAAGAGCAAGCAGGAACAACTGCAACAGCACTTTTCACGTTCTCAACCAAGGACGGCAGACCACCAAAAAAGACGAATCTTCATCTTTTAAGCGAGAGTATGCGCGACTGCCTGCTCGAAAGCTTGGGGATAGATTTTCTGCTTCAACCAGAATTCTCGAAGTTTAGATATATGCAACCAGAGGATTTTGTCAAGGATTTTTTGGTTGGGTACTTGAATGTTACAAAAATATTTTGCGGCGAAAGTTTTCGCTTTGGCAAGAATGCTGCCGCTGGAATTGAAGATTTTGCTAAGCTTATGCCGAGCAATACGGAGCTTTGCGTTGTGCCAGTAATCACCTCTAAGGGTATGCCAATCTCCACAACCCGCGTTCGCGAGCTTATTCAAGCAGGCGAGATTGAAGCCGCAAACGGAATGCTTGGCCGCGAATTTGCCATTGATTTTGTTGTCGTTCACGGCCGCAAGCTTGGCCGCACTCTGGGCTTGCCGACAATTAACCAAGCTTTTCCCGCCGATTTTGTTGTGCCGAAATACGGGGTATACGCCTCCACATGCATAGTGGATGGTGTTCGCCATAAGTCTGTAACAAACGTGGGTATGAAGCCGACTGTCGGCAGCGACCATGTTCTTGCAGAAACGTATATTCACGATTATAGCGGCGACTTGTACGGCAAAAACGTTATCGTGCGCTTTGTAAGGTTTATCCGCGAAGAAAAAAAATTCGATTCAATAGAAGAACTCAAAGCCCAAATTGAACGCGACAAAGAAAAATCTGTTGAAATTTTAGGAGGGTAGTTCATGCAAAAATTATTAAAGTTGCTCGAAGAAAACGCGCGCTACAGCACCGAAGAGCTTGCGGCAATGCTTGAAACAACGGAGGCCGACGTCCGCGCGCAAATTGATAAGCTTGAGCATGACGGTGTTATCCGTGGCTACAAAACCATCATTGATTGGGAAAAAACCGATACTGACGTTGTTACAGCCCGCATTGAGCTTAAAGTAACGCCAAAAAAAGACCGTGGATTTGAGGAACTTGCCGAGCTTATCAGCAGCTATGACGAAGTGCAGTCGCTCTATTTAATGAGCGGAGGTTACGACCTTGCGCTTACAATAGTCGGCAAATCGTTCAAAGATATAGCGAATTTTGTTGCGCATAGGCTTGCCCCACTTGATTCTGTGCAATCTACTGCCACGCACTTTGTTTTGCGCAAATATAAGGACAAGACCGCGCTTTTAGTCGACCCTGAAAAGGACGTTAGAGGGGTGTGTATGTGATAGACTACAACAAAGTTATTTCGAAAAACGCAGCAGACATCAAGCCTTCGGGCATTCGCAAATTTTTTAACGCGGCTGCTGAAATGACGGATGTTATTTCTCTAGGCGTTGGCGAGCCAGACTTTAAAACGCCGTGGGCAATACGCAAGGTTGGAATTGACTCCCTTGACCGTGGCCAAACGTGGTACACAGCAAACGCAGGCTTGACAGTTCTTCGCGAAGAAATTTGCGTTTATTTGGAGCGCAGATTGAATCTTTCATACAAGCCAGACGAAGTGGTAGTCACCGTTGGCGGCAGCGAAGCCATTGACGGCTGCATTCGTGCGCTTGCTAATCCTGGCGATGAAATACTTATACCAGAGCCAAGCTTTGTTTGCTACAGCCCCATTGCTGCACTTTGTGGTGCTGTGCCTGTGCCAATTGTTACAGTGGAAGAGGACGAGTTTCGCCTTACCGCAAAAGCCTTAAAGGCGGCCATTACGCCAAAAACCAAGCTTTTGATTTTCCCGTTCCCAAACAACCCCACTGGTGGAGTTATGCGGCGCGAACATCTTGAGGAGATTGCGGAGGTTTTGCGTGGCACTGATATTATTGTACTCTCTGACGAAATTTACGCCGAACTCACGTACGACGGCGAGCGGCACGTTTCAATTGCGTCAATCGAGGGCATGAAAGAGCGAACAGTCGTCGTCAACGGCTTTTCCAAAGCGTATGCCATGACAGGTTGGCGGCTTGGCTATGCGGTCGGCCCATTGCCGATTATGGACGTCATGAACAAAATTCACCAGTACGCAATTATGTGCGCACCAACTACAAGCCAGTATGCAGCCATTGAAGCCTTGAAAAATTGCGACGATGAAATCGAAAAAATGGCCCAAGAATACGACAAACGGCGCAGGCTTATTGTTATGCGGCTAAACAAGATGGGGCTTCACTGCTTTTTGCCAGGCGGAGCGTTTTACGCTTTTCCGTGTATTCGCAGCACTGGCCTTACCTCCCAGGATTTTTGCGAAAAGCTATTGAAATCGAAAAAGGTCGCGGTTGTCCCTGGGGACGCTTTTGGTGATAGCGGTGAGGGGTTTGTGCGAATTTGCTACGCTTATTCGACCTCTCATATAAATGAAGCACTGAATAGAATGGAAGAATTTCTTTCCGAACTTTGATTTTTGGAGGCACGTATGCACTATTGCAAGCGAGTCGTTGTTGAAGCGCCTAGCAAGGTGAACCTTTCGCTTGACATCACAGGCGACACCGAAGACGGCTACCATTTACTTGATACAGTGATGCAAAGCATTGATTTACGCGATGTTTTGGTTATCGGCAAGCGAGACGACGACGAACTGCGGGTGACTTGCTCAAACCCAAAAGCACCCGAGGACGAAACAAACATTGCGCACCGTGCGGCTATTGAATTTTTTGCGGCGACTGGGATAAAAAGGCAGGGTCTTTCGATTCACATTGACAAGTCCATACCCATTGAAGCTGGCTTGGCAGGCGGCAGTGCAGACGCTGCTGCGGTGATTTGTGGCCTCAACAGATTGTTTGAGACAGAACTTTCCTTGGAGCAACAGCAGGAAATCGGCTACAAGGTTGGAATGGACGTTCCGTTTTGCTTAATGGGAGGCAGTGCGCTTGCACGCGGTCGCGGTGAAGTGCTTACGGCTTTGCCGTCGCTGCCTAAATGCTACATAACCATTGCTAAGCCGCAACAGGGCATGAGCACACGATTTGCCTTTAAGCTTTACGATACATACAGTGGCGATTTTGTTAGGCCAGACACACAGCGTATGGTTACAAGTATAATTGAGGGCAACCTCAAAGGCATTGGACAAAATATGTACAGCGTGTTTGGTGGACTTGGCGACGCACAGGCGACAGAGACATTAAGCGGGATTATGCTTTGCGCAGGTGCGCTAGGTTCGGTGCTTTCTGGAAGCGGCAGCGCAGTCATAGGTTTGTTTGACAATGAGCACGAAGCGAAAGACTGTTTGCGTTTGCTCAAGGAACAAGTACACGAAGCTTGGGTAACACGTCCTCTTGAAACAGGCGCAAGAATAATACATTTTAGTTAAGCTTGAAGCAATATTGGTAAATTTGGGCACATTTTGTGACAATTTTGTTTTATCCCTTGCAAGTTTTCTTCCTCTAATGTAAAATAGTATGGTGTCGAAGTGTGTCGTAAGTCTAATGTGCATTTTTCGAAACGGATGGTGAGTTACCGTGGCAACAGAAAATTTCGGGCGTTGTTATGGCTGCATGTCTCCTTTGGAGAGTAGCGGCTCATGCCCGCATTGCGGATACTCAAAAAAACAAGAGATTAATACAGAATATCTTCGTGCAGGAACAACCCTTGCGAACGCAAGGTATCTTGTTGGCAGACTTGCGCGAAAAAATGGCGCAACTGCATTTTATGTAGGCTACGATAATGCTTCGGGCAGCACCTGCTGGATTTGCGAATATTTCCCCACGCGGCTTGCAAGCCGCAACAAAAAATCGGGATACGTTGCGCCAACCGAAGGCAACTCCGCGCAATACAAGGCTCTCTTGTCCGATTTTATGGATATTTGCAACGAAATAAAGCGACTTGGAATAACTGAAAAAGTTATTCCGATTCTTGCAACCTTTGGCGAAAACAATACGATTTACGCAGTTTACGAACATCTGAATGTGGTAAACCTTGAGAGATATATTGTGCAAAATGGCGGCAAGTTGCCGCTTAACAAAACTCTTGACATGATGTTGCCTTTTTGCAACATGGTGGCAACAATTCACGACCGCGGCTACATACATCGGGGGATTTCTCCCCATACTGTGTATGTGGGCGATGACGATTCGCTTTACCTTTGGGATTTTTCAATTGGCGCACTTAGAACAGCAAACTCCGAGCTTGATGCTGAACTTTTCAACGGCTACAGCGCACCAGAGCAATATGCCGCAAACGGTTGGCAAGGCACTTGGAGTGACGTTTACGCAGTGGGCGCGTTGTTTTATCGTATGCTTTCGGGCTTTGTTCCGCCAAAGTCAACTACTGTTGGAGAAGAGCGGCACTTGTCCCCTCTAATTGACCTTGTGGTTGACCTGCCCCAAAACGTCTCCGATGCTGTTTTTGACGCTATGATAATCTCCACAGAAAAACGAACACCTGCAATTTACAATTTTACATCAAAACTGATGGAAAACGACGGCACAGGTACAGCCATTTATGATACTGTTAAGCCAATTAAATCCAGACGCGAAGAAGCTATTGAAGAAAGGCGCGAAAAAGACGGCGGCTTCAAATATGCGATTTTGGCGCTGTTTGTCACAGTGCTTGTGCTTGTTGGCAGTCTTTGGTTTGTGATGAACAAGTATTTTCCACACATGATGAACAACGAGGATAAAAAGCCTGAAACTCACAGTTTGTCTGAATCATCAGCGGATTTTGAAGAGTCAAGCTCGGAGTTTGCTGACGCCAATGTGCCGAAATTTATCGGAAAACTGCTCACGCAGGTTCAAAGCGATGTGGAGTACGGCGAACATTACACTTTCACTGTTGTAGAGGAGTACAACTCCGAATTCTCGGCTGGCGTTATTTTTTCGCAATCTCCCGACGAAGGTACGCCAATGCCAAACCGTGGAACTATAATTTTGCATGTGAGCAAAGGCAGCGAAGCTGATTTGGTGGCAATGCCAAACATCATCGGCCTTGATTTTAACGAAGCCGCGCAAATCCTTGCTCAAAAGGAAATTTTGCTCGAAAAAGTTGAGCGAACCGCTGAAGGCGCAGTGGCAGGAAGTGTTGTAGGCACTGTGCCTGCACCTGGCAATAAGCTGAACTCAAAAACCGAAAAAGCCACTATCTACGTTATGCCAGGAATTACACCTGTAACGCCAGAGTCAAGCGTAGCCGAAGAATCACAGTCGCAAAAGCCTCAAGAATCTAGCAAGGAAAGCAGCTCAAAAACCTCAAGCAGCAGCAAGAGCTCAAGCTCAAGCAGTTCAAAGAAACCAAGCAGCAGCAAAGAGTCAAGCTCAAAAAAATAAAGCTACTCCTAAATCGAAAGGAATGGTTAATAGATGTCAGGGCACTCCAAGTGGAGCACTATTAAACGAAAAAAAGAAAAAACTGATTCACAACGCGCCAAAATCTTTACAAAAATGGGGCGAGAAATGGCCGTCTCCATTCGTGAGGGCGGCGCCGACCCACAAAGCAACGGCAAATTGCGAGACTTAATCTCCAAGGCAAAGTCGCTCAATGTCCCCAACGAAAATATTGAGCGTGTTATTAAAAAGGCCAGTGACTCC
Source organism: Oscillospiraceae bacterium (assembly GCA_031554155.1). GTDB lineage: Bacteria > Bacillota > Clostridia > Oscillospirales > Ruminococcaceae > WRAV01. The sequence continues at coordinate 5,985 of JAVBKH010000009.1, read as the reverse complement.
GACCGCGACGACTACGAGGAAATTGTCTACGAGGGTTATGGCCCTTCTGGCATTGCCGTTATTGTTGAATGCCTTTCTGACAACCGCAACCGCACAGCAGGCGATTTGCGCCATTACTTTGACAAATGCGGCGGAAACCTTGGCCAAACTGGCAGCGTAGGCTATTTGTTTGAGCAAAAAGGTTTGATTGTCCTCGAAAACAACGGACTAAACGAAGACAAGGTGATGGAAGATTGCCTTGATGCAGGCGCGGAGGATTTTTCCGTGGAGGAAGAATCTGTCGAAATATTCACTGCACCTAACCCCAACGCTTTACGCGCTGTACGCGAAGCACTTGAAGCGAAAAAGTACAGCATTGCCTCCGCAGAAATAGAGTATATCCCCAATTCGTTGAACAAGCTCGAAGACGAAGCTAAAATCAAAATGGAAAGACTTATTGATTTGCTCGACGATAACGACGATGTACAGTCTGTGTGGCACAACTGGGACGAAGCATAAATATAAAATAGACGGCTTAACCGCGAGGTTAGCCGTCTTTTTAGTTTTATTTGTAGATGCGCAAGGCGTATGTTTATATGTGACACTTTGCAGACGTCTAAAATACACACGGCATATGTTTGGATAGCTGCCACCAGCACAATGATATAAAAATAAAAAGGGTACCTATAAAAAATATATTTGCTAGAAAATTTTTCAATTTAACCAAATATATTGACTTATAATAATTTTAATGTATAATTAGCATAAACCTATCAGATAGGTGATAGCATATACGTAGCTGTTAGGGGAGATTAACATCGAGCGAATAAAACGCGTAGATTTACAGGATAAAATAATTACAGAAATAAAAAAGCACATTTATGATAATCAACTAAAACCTGGCGATATGCTTCCATCACAGGCGAATATGGCAATGATGACTGGAGCAAGCCGAGCATCTATTCGCGAAGCCATGAAAACGATGGAGGCTCAAGGGCTGATTAGAACGGTTAACGGCAAAGGAATTTTTATTGAAAATGTTGATACATCTTTCCACTCTGGCCCTATTAAAAGTTCATACATAATCAAGCTTCTCGTCGACGCTATCGGAGTTCGCAAGGCACTAGAAGGAATGGCCGTGGAGTATTGCACAATTCTCGCAACCGATGAACAACTGCAAAACCTTTCGGAAATACTTGCGAAAGTAGAGATACTATACCACAAAGGTGAACCGCAATCCGAGTACGACCTATTATTCCACCAGACTTTGATTGCGCTTGCAGATAACAATTTGCTTACACACATGCTAAAAAATTTAATGCAGCATTCAAGTGGTATTTGGAAAATGCAGGACAACGTTGCCGAAATTTTGTCAGGCTCAATACCAGGGCATAGAGTTATGATGGATTATATGCTTGCGCGCGACATTCAAGGTGCTGTTGCAGCACACAATAAGTACATGAATGAGACTATTGACGGTCTAAAAAAATTGTCCCTAAGCCGTGAAAACGGCTAAAATAAAAAGCACCAATTTTAAGGAGGCATTTATGAAAGTCAAACGTTTATCAGCATTTATTCTCGCTTTAGTACTTATCACAGGCGTTTTCTCTGGTTGCGCTGGCGGTTCTAGCAAGGAAATTAAGCTAACAATGGTAGAAAGCCTTACCAGTCCTGCAAGAACTGAAACCATTCGTAAAATCCTTGACAAGTTTGAAGCTGCAAACCCTGGTATCAAGGTAGACTTGATTTCCCCTCCGCTTGACAATGCAGACGACAAAATAGCACAAATGCTAATGCAAAAGCAAAACCTTGACGTTCTTGAAGTTCGTGAGCAAACAGCTGCACAATTCATCACAAACAAATTTATCCAAGACATGGATAAGTACGTTGCAAACTGGAGCGGTCGTGATGGTCTTTTGCAAGTTGCCAAGGACGACATAACAAGAATTGGCGGCAAGGCATATTTCATTCCTTACGGCTTTTATCAGCGCATATTGTACTACAACAAAAAAGCTTTTGACGCTGCTGGTATACAGCCACCAAAAACATTCCAAGAAATGCACGACTTAGGCGTTAAGCTCGTCGATCCCGCAAACGGCAAGTTTGGCTACTCTTTCCGCGGCGGCGCAGGTGGCCAATGGTATGCTGACATGCAAATTCAAGCATACACTGTTGGCGAAATTGACACTAACGAAGCTTATTTCATGAAAGACGGCACAACAATCTTTTCAAAGCCAGAAGCTCTCCAAGCTCTGAAAGATTATGTTTCGCTTTACAAGGACGCTTCACCTCCAGACTCGCTAAACTGGTCTTACACAGAAATGGTTGAAGGCTTTGCATCTGGTGTTACACAAATGCTAATCCAAGACCCCGAAGTTATCGCTGTCTGCAAAGAGAGAATGACTGAAGGCGACTGGGCAACAGCTCCGCTACCTGTTGGACCTACAGGCATTTCCTATGGCCCTATGGGATATGCAGGTTGGGGTATGACTTCCTACACCAAGCACCCAGAAGAAGCTTGGAAACTAATTGAGTTCCTTTCAAACGAAGAAAGCAACTTGACTTTCTGCAAAGAAAGCGGACTTCTCCCAATCTACAAATCAGCATCGGCTGACCCGTTCTTTGGTACTGGTGCATACGCTCCTTACATGGACATGAACGCCAAGCCAGAAACGTGGGTTTGCGCAGTTGCACCACAACAATATCAAGGTTGGGGCGAATACATGAAGCGCGCAAATGATGATTTGCAAAAGCTACTCACAGGCACAATGACAGAAGAGCAAGTGCTTGCAGGCTGGGATACTTTCTGGCTTGAGCAACGCGCGAACGCTAAAAAATCATAGTCTAGCAATTTGAATTATTAAAACTGGCATTCAGCATAAGGTCGGCGTTCTTCGAAAAGCGTCTTAGAACGCCGACTATTGTTTTTTGAAATGAGGCAAAATATAGATGAACAATAAAGAGAAAAAGTTGACACAACATCAACGCTTTATCCTCGCAATGCTAGTGCCAGGAATTCTGGTCGTGCTTGCATTTACTTACTATCCGCTTAGTCGTGGAATAATGATGGCATTTGAAAGCTACACGCTTTTCAATATATTTGACCGTCATTTTATTGGTCTCGGCAACTTTATCGCTGTCGTAAACAATCCTGAATTTCCATTGATTATGGGGCACACATTTTTATGGGTTTTTGTATCGCTATTTTTCCAGTTCACACTGGGCTTTGCTCTCGCACTTTTGCTAAAAAAGAAATTTAAGGGCAGTGGTATTTACCAAGGAATTGTCTATGTTCCTTGGGCAATATCGGGCTTTTTAATCGGTCTAATCTGGCGTTGGTTAATGAACGGACAATCGGGCGCAATCAACGATTTGCTAATGCGTATGCATTTGATAACAGAACCTATTCGTTGGCTTTCTGACACTAAAATTGCGTTGTGGTCGGTAATTATTGCAAATGTTTGGTACGGCGTTCCTTTTTTTGCAATTATGATTCAAGCAGCGCTAAAAGGTGTTCCAGACGATTTGTATGAGGCCGCAGACATCGACGGCTGCTCGACAATGTACAAATTTACACGGGTTACACTTCCTTACATCAAGCCCGTTCTTGTCTTGACAACACTTCTGCGCGTTATTTGGATTCTCAATTTTCCAGATTTGATTTATACTATGACAGGCGGCGGCCCTGCGGGGTCATCGCACACAATTTCAACATATATGATTGACATGCTTATGTTTAATCAAGATTATGGCAAAGCCTCTGCAATTGGCGTAATAATTATAGCGCTACTGGTCGCTTACGCAGTATTTTACCTAAGATTTACACAATACGAGGAAGGAAGCGACTTTTGATGAAAACTCAAGCATCAAGCAGACTAGCATATAATATTTTTAAAATTATTGCGCTTGCGGCGTACTTTGTTATAGTCGTTGGGCCTCTCCTGTGGATTTTGCTGACATCTTTTAAAGACAAGCAAAGCATATACATATTCCCTGTAAAATATTTGCCAGACCCTTTTACCATTAATAACTACATTGATATTTTTAGAATATCCAACTTTGGCAGGTATTTTTTAAACAGCCTAGTAGTGTCAATCGTTGGTTCGGCGCTTGCAATGATACTTGCAATAATGGGCGGCTATGTTATGGCGCGCTTTAAGTTTCGCGGGCGCAGCGCACTTATGCTCGGCTTTTTAATAACACAAATGATACCTATGTTCGTTTTGCTTGGGCCATTATATGAAATGATGGGAAAGCTTCGCTTAATTAACAAGCTACCTGTGCTAATGATTATGTACATGGCTATGATGATACCGTATTGCACAATTACCTTGCGTGGATTTTTCCAACGTATACCAAACGCACTGGAAGAAGCTGCAATGATTGACGGCTGTTCACGGCTTCAATCTCTCATTAGAATTATCCTGCCAGTTATGTCTACAGGTATTGCGTCAACGTTTTTGTTCGCATTTGTTCAGTGTTGGAACGAAATCTTCCTTGCAATCATGTTCATTGATTCAGAATCGCTAAAAACTATTCCCGTGGCAATAAACTCGTTTATCATGAAATTTGATATAAACTGGGGTTCACTCACAGCGGGCATGATAGTTTCGATTTTGCCAACAACATTGGTGTTTGCATATATTCAAAAATATATTGCAGGCGGACTTACTGCTGGTGCTGTAAAAGAATAGGCAGAATTTTATTGACTTTTGCTTTAATTTTCAATAAAATTATATAATGATTTTCTTGATTGGAGTAATTTAAATTGGATAAACAAGAATATAGCGCAGAATATATCTGCACACATCTTGGCGAGGAAAATGCAGCAGATGTCAACTTCGGCGCGGTTGTGCCACCCGTTTACGCAACTTCCCTGCATGTTTTCGATGATATTGAGGGTCTGCTTGGCTTTAACGCCGCTGATGCAAAAGGCAAATACATCTATGGCCGCGTTGACAACCCGACCGTAAATATACTCGAACAAAAGCTTGCCGCCCTTGAAAAAGCTGACGGAGCACTTTGCTTTGCCTCCGGCATGGCTGCAATTACCGCTGCGATTTTGCATTGCATGAAGCCAAACTGCCATATCATAACAATAAAAAATGTCTACGGCCCTGCCAGAACATTTTTAGAGTCATATTCGACACGATACGGTGTTGAAACCACATTCATTTCGGGCATGGACGCGGCTGAATTTGAGCGAGAAATTAGACCAAACACCACAATGTTTTATCTCGAAAGCCCTTCGTCGGCAGTTCTGGAAATGCAAGACCTAAAAGCTATCGCAGCAATTGCAAAAAAGCACGGCATAATGACTGCTGTAGACAACACATGGGCAACGCCAATTCACCAAAACCCGCTAGAAATGGGCATTGATATGGTGGTCCACACAATGTCTAAGTACATCGGCGGCCACAGCGACATTATTGGCGGAGTTTTGTGCGCAAACAATGAGATAATTAGCTCAATTAAAAGCAATGAACGTGAACTTATCGGCGGAATAATTGGCCCATTCGAGGCTTGGCTCGCTATTCGTGGGCTTCGCACAATGCCCACAAGACTTTCGCGCTCTGGTAAAAATGCGCGTGCAGTCGCAGAGATTTTAGAAAAACACCCACGCGTACGCAGAGTCAACCTGCCAGGTTCAGCAACCTACGCACAAAGTGACCTTGCAAAGCAACAAATGACAGGCAATTGCGGCCTTTTAAGCTTTGAAATTGACGGAACACCAGAAGAGGCTATAGCGCTTGCCAACAACTTGAAGCTGTTTCGCAAAGGCGTTAGCTGGGGCGGATTCGAGTCGCTCGTGTGTATGCCATGCTATAAATTAAGCGATGAAGAAGCGAAAAACCGCAATACTAGCCGCAATCTAATCAGGCTTTATTGCGGACTAGAAGACAAAGACGATTTGCTTCTTGATGTAGAAACAGCGCTTGCAGGTCTTAAATAAAGTCTACTTGTCAACCAAAAAACTATGGTGCAATCCACATATTAGCATTAATT
>JAVBKH010000014.1:0-3328 GCA_031554155.1 Oscillospiraceae bacterium | reverse complement strand
AAAGCTTATCCATCACAAACGCCACGCGCGCCATGTAGCCGCTGTCCTCCAAAATTGAAAGAAAAAAGAAAAGTGTTATAATAATCGGCAAAAAGCTCAACACGCTGCCGACTCCCGCAAACGCGCCGTCAATAATCATCGAGTGAATTACAGGGTTTATCCCAAGTGAGCTGAAAGTGGAATCAACAAACGAGGTCAGTGCATCAATGCCAGAGCCTAGCAAATCGCTTAAAAAGCTGCCACTTACGTTGAATGTAAGCCAAAAAATTGAAAGCATAATGAGCAGAAAAATAGGCAGCGCAAAATGTTTGTGTGTCAGCACGCTGTCAATCTTTATGCTGCGCATGTGCTCTTTGTTGACCTCGCTTTTGGTCACGACCTTTGCGCAGACTTTTTCTATAAATGTATACCGCATGTCGGCTAAGGCTGCATTGCGGTCTGTGCCGAGCTTTTGCTCCATTTCACTAACTAAATGTTCAATCGTCTCAAGTTCATCTTTGCTTAGATGCAACGCCTTAGCCATTTTTTCGTCACCAGCTACAAGCTTACTCGCCGCAAATCGCGGTGATACTCCCAAAATTTCAGCATAATCTTCGATTAAAAGCGTGGTCGCTTGAATGCATCTATGTAACGGGTCACCTGAAAATTCCTGCTGCACAGGCCGCGTCACTTTTTTCACAGCCATGATTGCTCTTTCAACAAGCTCGTCAAGGCCCTCGTTTTTCACAGCACTTATTGGTACTGCTGGAATCCCAAGCTCCTCGCTAAGCCTTGGAATATCAATTGTGCCGCCGCTGCTGCGAACTTCGTCCATCATGTTGAGAGCAAGCACCATTGGTATGTCAAGCTCGATTAGTTGCAGCGTGAGATAAAGATTTCGCTCGATATTTGTGGCGTCAATTATGTTGATGATTAAATCGGGATTGTTCTTAATGAGGAAATCTCGCGTGACAATTTCTTCGTTGGAATATGGGCTCATGGAGTAGATTCCTGGCAAATCCACAAGCGTTATTTTATCAAAGCTGCCCTTGTTTTTTTGCCCAGAGCCACGCCTGTACTCGCGAATTGTTCCGCTTTTCTGCTCGATTGTAACTCCTGGAAAATTTCCCACATGCTGATTTGAGCCTGTCAACTGGTTAAACAACGTGGTTTTGCCGCTGTTTTGGTTGCCTGCAAGCGCGAAAACCATCAATCAATCACCTCGATTTCAATGTTTTTCGCGTCGTCAAGTCGAATAGAAAGCTCATATCCCCGCAAATAAATCTCGATGGGGTCGCCCATCGGCGCAACCTTGCGAACCATTACCGTGGTTTTTGGCGTCAACCCCATATCAAGGAGACGTGTTCTAAGCGCGCCCTCTCCCCCAACATAAAAAATGCGCGCATGTTCGCCTATGGGAAGCTTATCGAGAGTCATAATAAGTTCTCCTTTGTTAACAATCGCTTTACATTCAATATCGTACCCTACGCCAACAAAATTGTCAAGATAAATAGGAAAGAAATCAAGAAAAAAACGAAGCTTAATCTCCGCTTTTTTGTAACTATTATTGCTCGACACATTTTGCGTTGCAAAGCATTAGTCAGCGAGCGCATTCGCCGTCGTTGCCCGTCAAAATATCAAGCGCGTGGTGAAGCTCGCTGACAATAAACTCAAGATTTTCGCGAACTGCTTTTGGGCTTCCAGGTAAATTTATTATTAAGGTTTGACCTCGTATTGCCGCTACAGCGCGGCTTAACATGGCTCTCTTCGTGATTGTCATGCTGTTTTGACGCATAGCTTCGGCTATTCCCAATGCAAGCCTTTCGGCTACCGCAAGGGTCGCTTCGGGCATACAGTCGCGGGGAGAAAAGCCAGTCCCTCCCGTGGTGAGAATCAACTCGGCGATGTGGTTGTCGCAAATCCGCTTCAATTCTTGCTCCAAGGTCGGTTGGTCGTCTGGCAAAACGACATAGCTTGCCACTGCAAGGCCGTTTGCTTCTGCAATTTCAGTTATGACCTTACCGCTCAAGTCCTCTCGCTCACCGCGTGAGCCTTTATCACTTGCGGTGATAATTGCGACCCGATAAGCTTTTTTTGCTTTTGTTGCGCCCTCATTCGACAATCATATCATCTCCCACTTTGATTTTTCCGCCCTTGTTCACTTTGGCAAACACGCCCTCACGCGGCATAATGCAGTCACCGATTTGCTGAAAAATTGCGCAGCCTTGGTGACATTCCTTGCCGATTTGCATTATTTCAAGCTCAACATCGCCGCACAAAAGCTTGCTGCCAACGGGTAAGCTCCTAAAGTCAATGCCCTCCACGACTAAGTTTTCGCCAAATGCGCCGTCGAGGACGGCCGCACCACGTGCGCGAAAATCCTCAACCTTGTCGTGAGAAATAAGGCTCACCTGACGATGCCAGTTCCCTGCGTGAGCGTCGCCCAAAATCCCGTGGTTGACGACAAATTCAGCTTCAAAAACATTCGTTTTAGGTGTACCTTTTTTTTCGCTCACACATACAGCCATTACTTTCCCCATGAAAATTCCTCCGATTTTATCCGCCGATTCTGTACATTTCCCTATCCAAGCGGCAGGAATCGCTCTCCGCTTCTGCAAATTTGTGGCTTGTGGGCTTGCTTGCAAGGGACCTCGCAATTTCTTGCTCGATTGTATCGTCAGATTCGCCACCTCGCAGCAGCGACATAATATCAAGGCCGCTATCAATTGAAAGGCAAGGCTTCAAAAGTCCGTCTGACGTAAGCCGCAAGCGGTTGCAGCTATCGCAAAAGTTGTGGCTCATAGCGCTGATAAAGCCAATTTTTCCGAGAAAACCGTAAGCACTGTAGTATCTTGCAGGCCCATTGCCAAGCTTGCCTACAAAAGCTGTGAGCTTGCCGAATTCTTTTTCAAATCCTGCTATTATTTCGTCTGTATAAATTGGCTTAAAGCCTTTACCCAAGCCAATCGGCATTAACTCGATGAAGCGCACTGCAATTTTTTTGTCTTTAGCAAATCCCGCGATTTTCACAAGCTCATCGTCGTTGACATCTCGAATAGCCACGGTATTTATTTTGACAGGCAAGCCCTTTGCTACTGCGCTGTCGATGGCCTTAATCACGCCAGATACGCCCTGCTGCTGCGTTATTTTTTCAAAAATTTGCTCGTCTAGTGCGTCAAGGCTGATGTTCACAGCATCAAGTCCCGCGTCAACTAGCTCGTCGAGATAATCTTCGAGCAACATTCCGTTTGTGGTCAGCGTCACTTGCTCAATACCGCGAAGCTTTTTCAGCTCGCGAATAAAACCCACCACGCCTTTGCGCACAAGTGGCTCGCCGCCTGTGACCTTT
>JAVBKH010000186.1:0-7407 GCA_031554155.1 Oscillospiraceae bacterium | reverse complement strand
TTTTCGAAATCGTAAGGGCTTGTATTATAGAAATCATGCCCCGCTATTCCTTTTAGAATTGACTCCTTGCCTGTATCGGACAGATTCGCTAGGCTAGCATTTTTATCGACAACCGCTTGCTTTGTGTCGGCAAGAACGCTGTCGAATCTTTTTAAAACAGTCATCGGAAGAATTACGTCCCCATATTCATGCGGCTTATACGTTCCCGTGAGCTTATCCGCAATGCTCCAGATAAGGTTTGCCTTTTCGTTAATGTTTATGCTCACTTATATTTTCCTCCGATTAGTTATTGAAAGTTTTGGCGTAATTTGTCACAATATCATTTTATCGTCTTATCATGCAAAACGCAAGCAAATTAAAACAACATAGCAAAATGTGGAGGGCGACTGTCCTCCACATTTTGCTTCAAGTCAAAGTTAATTCTAAAAGTGTTACTTGTAATGAGTTAGATTGTTTTAATAGCGTCGCAAGTGAAACCTATTGCGATGCTAAGAATAATATATCGAAAGGCGAAAACTTTATACCTACATTGCTGCTTGCAAGATATAGTGAATAATTATGCAATCGTACACGATTGCGAAATCATCCGAGTTGTCGGGCTAAAAGCACCAGTTCTTAGAGTACGAAAGACTAAATGAACTTATACTCGAAAATTCTGATACCAAAACATGCGAATACGGTGGGTGCATTCGCCGCCCACCGTAAAAATTAGCCCTTTAATGCGCCTGCGGTCAGGCCGCTGATAAATTGCTTTTGCGCAAATAGATAAATTATAACAAGAGGCAACGAAGCAAAGAAGCAGTAGGTGAAAATATTTCCCCAAGAGGAGCGAAATAACCCTATTGAAGTGTATATTCCCAAGGTGATTGTGGCCGACTTTCCACCGCCTAGAATAATTAAGGGTGTATAAAAGTCGTTCCACATAGCAATGCCGCAGAAAATAGCGGTAGTAGCTGTACAAGGCTTTAAAAGTGGGAACAATATCTGCGTGAAAATTCTGAATTGACCTGCACCGTCAATTGCGGCGGCTTCTTCAAGTTCAATAGGCAACGACTTCATAAATCCGTGATACATAAATACCGAGAACATTATATTGCCAGAAATAAAAGCAAGGATAATTCCTGGAAAGGTGGATACAAGATGAAACTGCCTAAGTAAGATAACTACGCCGATAAATGCAATTTGATACGGAATCATTAAACCAACAATCAGGTACAAATAAATGAATTCCGCAAGCTTGGTCTTGGTTCTTGAGGTGTAGTAGGCCGCCATTGACGAGACGCCAATTGTGACAAGCAATGCAATTCCTGTAATGATAAATGTATTCAAATACAGTCTAAACAGATTTGCATTTGGATTATTAAAAACGTATTCGACATGCTCAAAGGTCGGCGGAATTGGCAACGACATCGGCGAGCTGACAATTTGATTGTCAGTCTTTAAGACATTTACCACAGTTATGTAAATTGGAATTAAGAATATTACCGCCAAAACCCCGACAATTATCAATGATATTATTTTTTTGATTTTTTCGACGTTTTTTGCTGTAGATGTAGTTATCATATTATGCCTCCACCTCCAGCTTCTTGGAAATTCTAAGTTGTATAACGGAAATGCCAATAATCAATACAAACAGTACCAGCGATAATGCCGAGCCGTAACCAAATTCGCCTGTTCTAAGCGCCCTGTTAAAGATGTTTAAAACAATCGTCTCAGTATCAAAGCCAGGTCCACCCTCAGTCATAATCATAGGGGTATCAAACAGCTTTAGTCCACCCATAACGCTTAGTATGGTGCAAATAGTAATGCCAGGAACAATCATTGGCAAGGTTATAGTCGTAAATTTTACATATTCATTTCCGCCGTCAATAGTACAGGCTTCGTATAAATCCTTTGGCACAGATTGCAAGGCCGCAAGGTAAATAACCATGTAAAAGCCTAAAAGACGCCAAATCTCGACTATACAAATCGCAGCCATAGCGTTTGTTTTTCCTCCAAACCAGTCTATTGGCTCTGGTAACAGGTTCAGCGCTTCAATTATAATATTAAGCATTCCAGTGTACGACAATATTCCGTTCCATATAAAAGAAATTGCAACAGAGCTTAATAGCATTGGGAAAAAGAAAATGCTGCGAAAAACGTTGGTCAAGCCACCAGCCTTGTTTAATAAAATTGCGAGAATTAATGCGGTAACATTGATTATCAATACGGTAATGACCGTAATTTGCAAAGTTGTTATTTCGGAATTTAGAAATCTTTCATCACTTAATATGCGTATGTAATTACTAATTCCGTTAAACTTTATCTTTTTGCTTATGCCGTCCCATTTTGTAAAGCTTGCAGCAAAAACGATAAACATTGGTATAATCATTAAAATTGTATAAATTATCAACGCAGGTAGGGCAAAAAGAAACGATTTTTTCTGCATAAGTTTACCACCTTATACTGTCACATTCTGTTCTTGGGTATTTGTTGCGCGGCATGATTTAAAACCATGCCGCGCAACTTGCATTTCCCGTTTAATTTTAAATTTACTTAGCGATTAGTGTCTGATATTCTTTATCCCAATTGTCAAGCTCTTTCTCGATGTTCTCGCCCATGTACATAAGCGAAAGGGACTTGTTTTGATAATCATAGAAACCTGCTGGATAAGCGGTGTCGCCAGCTGCGCCTTGGAAGTCAATTACAGGGACAAGGCTTGCTGCATTTTCGTTAAACTTTTGCGCCATTGGAGTGCCAGGATATGAGATAGGTGTTTTTGTTGCAGAAGCAAGGTTATCTGCTTGTATAAACTTGGTGTACAATTCTTTGTTGTCAACAAGCGCATACTTGATAGCTTTGAAAGAAGCGTCTTTGACTTTGCTTTCGTTGTAAACTCCCCAGTACTGATAGATAGCACCAATATGCTTTACTCCAGACTCTTGAGGAATAGGGAATACGCCAATTTCGAATTCAGGCTTGGGGTCAAGCTGGTCAACTTGCGGGGCCATCCAAGAGCCGTTGAAAACCATTGCAGAGCCGCCCTTGAAGAATTCATCGACCATTTGTGTGTATGCAAGAGACATTGAGCCCTTGTGATAATATCCTGCGGTTACAAGGTCCTGCCATCTCTTGAGAGATGCGGCTAGAATCGGGTCGTTCCATTTTGCAGCACCTGTTCTGATGTCACCCAAATATGTGGGCTTAGCGTCTGTAACATCTGCCCATGCAACTGCCGTAACGTAAGGGAAGCCTACATACCAGTTGTCTTTGCAGCTAATCAGAGGAGTGAGTCCAGCAGCTTTTAGTTTTTCACAAGCTGCGACAAGCTCTGCCCAAGTCTTAGGCTCGCCTGCAATACCTGCATCAGCAAACATTTTTTTGTTATAATAGGCTTGTGCTTTATATTGTTTCGCATAAGGAATAACTAGGTTTTTGCCGCCGTTTTTGAGCAGTGATGGCTCCTCAAAGTTCGAGAGCAAATCTTGTGGTGCTTCGGCTAGAACATCTTCCATTGCGGCAAAGTCAGCCGCGCCATATGTAATGATGTCAGGAAAATCACCAGCTGCAAGCTTGGTTTTTAGCCATTGCACTTGGTCTTGCCCAGGAGCTAGAACTTTTTCAATTTTGATGTCAGGATTGGCTTTCTCAATTTCACCGAAGGCCTCTTGCCAGAACTGAGCTGTGATTGTTGGAGTTTCAATGACTTGAAATTTTATGGTCGATGGCTCGACAGACTTGGCTTCTGAGGACGCGGGAGCAGCCGAGGACGCTTCGGACGATGGTGCAGCAGAAGAGGCAGAGGCTGCGCTGCTTGCTGGTTCAGCGGGTTTGCTTGAACATGCCGTGAACATGGAAACAGCTAAAATAACAGCAACTGTAGAACACAAAATTTTCTTCATAAAATGCTATCCTCCTGTAATTTTGGTAATAAAATCTTAACACTATATCTATGTTTTGTCTATTTTAATAATTTGATTAAAGTTGTAAAAATTAAACTTTTTAAAAATATTTTGTACAAAAACTACTAATTTTTTTATTTACCCAGAATGTATGGCAATGTTTCTGCCAAATTTTCATACTGTTTACTGCAAAGGCTTGCAGCTCCACTTGAATTTATATTGCCGCCACCAATACCAATTGCAGCAAACCCCGCAAGCCTTATCGATACTATTCCTGCCGAGGAATCCTCAATTCCGATAATCCTGTTTGAGCTTGAACTGTCGATGCCAAGACCAACTCTTGCTGTTTCGGCGTATAACCAAGGATGTGGCTTAGCCTCAAGCTCGCCGAGTGTTCCTGCTTGGCCCTTTATCAAAGCATTTCCCGCCGTTATGATGCAGTCGTAAAAGTCAAGCGGGTCACCCATTCCAAGTGTTTGAAATGCTGACAAAACTTCTGGCCACGCCTTCTCATATAAGCCCGAGGTTACAAGTCCAATTTTGATTTTGTTAGCCTTTAGCTCGTACAGAAACTCTTTTAAGCCAGGGCTTGGAGAAAATGCACCCTTGCGTCCACGATTAGCCATTATTTCAGCCATTTCAAACTCGGTTATCTCGTAGTAAAGCTTTCTTGCTTCCTCTACGTTTTTGTCGGGGCAATATTTTTTTATGCAGTACTGCAAATGCTCGGAAACTGAATGTCCCGACACATGCTTTTCATCCTCGTACTCCAGTTTGAAGCTTGAATTTCCTAATAGCCTCGCAGTAGTCTGCTCTATAATCCACATCCAGAAAGATTCGCTGTGAACGCTGGTTCCGTCAAGGTCCATGAGAACAGCGTGTGCTGGCCCGCTAAAATTCGGCTCACTTATAGGATAAATCGCAGGATAACCCATTGACGATTTTATGTATGCCAAGGTTTTATCTTCGTAGACTATAAACTCGATTTTTTTGTCCAGCATGGTTAGAATTGATTTTACACCGTTAAAACCAGTTTCAAACATGCCGTTGCCGCCGACTTTGAGCTCGATAAAATCGTTAGGGTTGATGTTGCCAAGTCCTTTGTAAAATTGACTATTCATGCGACTCCACCCCATCTTCAAACACAAGTTCAAGCGTAACAATTTTATTTTGCGGCAGATTAATTTTTATTGTATGCTGGTCTAGGATTTCAGCTTGGCTTTGTCTCTCCTCATTTAGGTTTGTTACAAACGACTGTTTTATTGGTTTATGAACCTTAATTGTGCCGTCTACAGCAGTTTTTTCGGGATTAAACACCCTGATGATGAAACTTTCCCTGTCCTCGGATTTTTTCAGCGCAGACATGATTAGGCCGCTTGGTTCGACTGAGAAAAAGCTAACTTCAAGCGGCAAGTCTCCGCCTGTATGCTTGCCTGTTTGGATAAGTTTGACAGGTACATTCAAGCTTTCGGCGGCTTGGTATACACCCGCTTGCTCCCATGAGCCTTTGTGCGGATAAATGCTATATTTGTAGCTTCTAATCCCTAAACTTTGGCCTCCCTTTTCATGGGGGAAAACACCAGCCGAGCGAAACTCGGTGCAGATAATATTTCTAACACCGCGAAGCAAAGTCAGTGCAACTGTTGATTTATCATTGCCAATTGCTTCAAACTCGGTCAAGCAATTATTTAGGATTGCCAGTCCAAATTCGTCATTACTCAAGTCGACAAAGCTTTGCTGCGGCAAGGTCTGCATTTCTGGCCATTGGTAACCGCCAATAGGTCTGCGGTCTACGGTGAAATGCCCAGCCGCATCGGAAAATGTGGCGCCTGTTTCGGTGTCAAACAAAACTCTTAGCCTGTGGTCTTCGACGGTGTTGTCCACTGTTAAACTGACATCAACACCCTTTGAGCCACGTTTCAGTGTGTAGCGAATTGTAATTTTAACCTCGCGCTCATCTTCGCTTCGTTTGCTTTCTCCAACGATTGCATTTTCAGGTTTTAAAGCACAAGAGGGCAGCATCATTGATATTTCTACGGCTATGGTAGCTGCAAGCTCACCGTTTTCTTCGCACCAGATTTTTGCGTTGCACCCTAAGCTTGTAAAAGTTTTGTTGTTGTATGGCGGGTAGTAAATCCAGTAATCGCCACAGTCGCCTGTATCCTCAAAATAGTTGAGATTTGCAAAGAATTTGTTGCTTATCTTATCCAAAATACTAATCGTGCCATTACTGTTTACTTCTGCCTTGATAAATTCATTTTCGAGGGCATTTGGGGATTTTGAAATATTTTCACCACAGTTTTTGCGCATTTCTGGCCAAAACACTGCGTTGCGGTTAAAGCTCGAATTTTTGACAAGCTTTAGCACCTTGTAGCCACCAGCAGGAATGTTTCCGACTTCTACAAGCATGCAATGCCTGTCTGCATAAAAGGGCAGAGGACGACAGTGCAAATCACTGACTGGGATAAGGCTTTCTTGTCTCGAAATAAATTGAGTATTTAGCTTATTTCCAGTTTGGTCGAAAACATCAAGGCTCCAAATATTGTACTCTCTTGGGGTGTCAATATAAACCTTGACGACCTCATTTCTCGCGTAAGGCAACGGGTTTATCAACACTAGAGCTATGTCTGTAGCTTCAAAAGCTTCAAGATTAATATTTTTGATTATTTCTCCGCTAAAGTTATTTGCTACGGTCTCAGCGATTTCCAAAGCTTGATTCATCAAATACTCTACATCATTTGCGGTTTTGTCCTGTGTCACGCCGTTAATTGAGTCATGTGGGTGAGAGAGCAGCATATATTTAATGGCGAGGTCAAGAAACTGCTTGTCATATTTTACACCAACCATGTCACCGATGACTGAAAGTGGCTCGGCACAGCGAAGCAAGCTATTTTGGACACGCTTGTTAAGTGCTTTTAGCGCAGGCCGCGTCATAAGCGCATTGGCCGAGCAGGAAGTTGCAGGGCCGTCACGGAGCTCACCGTGGACTACAGTTAGCTTGTCTTGGTCGATATTATCTGTTAGGACTTTGAGATAATTCTCAAGCTTGCAAAAAACAAATTTCTTGTCATCAAAAAGCTCGTTTGCGGCTTTTATAATCTCGGTAATCATAGGTTGTGCGGTCGTGGAATCACTGCCGTTCATCAGAAGCCTGTGACTTTTCAGCACTGTATCTTCTGCGGCGTCCCAAGCCACTTGCACAGCGTCCTTGACAAGCTCCCTATGCAGTTTCTCTGTGTTTTCAAGCCTGTGATAGTCGTTGTGGAAGTTCTTCGCGTCAGCCAAGTGGAATAAAGTCCCTGCCTTATCCCATTCAAGGCGGTAATCGTCCGAGAGGTAGTCTTTGCCAGTCATAATTTTGAGGTAGGCATTCATGAAGAAATTAGCTCTACCATGCTGTCCAAGCCTTGTTGAAAGAAGCTTGGTTCCATCTGCACCCTCCCACATAAACTCGCTTTGAGGCGCACGCTCCTTTGAGACATTTTTGGCCACAATGCAAACATCAAGCCCAAAGCTCTTGTAAATT
>JAVBKH010000016.1:0-3515 GCA_031554155.1 Oscillospiraceae bacterium | reverse complement strand
TTTTCGCCGATAATGGTGTCTCCGCGCAAAATGCAGTTTGGCAAAATTACGCTGCCTGTGCCTATTTTAACGTTTTCTGTTATGATGATGCCATCTTCTAGCGGGATTATAACGCCTTTTTTTCGGTGAGCCTCTAAAATTTCCGCTCGTTTTTTTGCGTCCAGATTAAGTTCCATGATTGATGAAGTCTTTTCCAAAAGAAATGCCTCCTTGTCTGGTTGCGTTAGTTTGTTAAAATTGTATTTATCTTATTATCGCAATTATTCCTATTATTTGCAATAGTATTTGTCTCAAATTAACAAAATATCAAAATATTTCATTTGATGCGAGTTTTTCGTCAAAAATAGCTAGATAATCTTGGACAAGTTTGATATAATAGAATCTGTAGAAAAATCAATGTATATAAATTATCAGGAGGTAAATTAATGAGCACAAAATATGTCTATCTCTTCTCCGAAGGCAAAGCAGAAATGAAGGATTTGCTGGGTGGAAAAGGCGCAAACCTTGCTGAAATGGTCAGCTTGGGAATGCCTGTACCAATGGGCTTTACTGTCACAACCGAGGCCTGCACACGCTACTACGACGATAATAAAGTTATAGCTTCCGAAATCGAAGCTGAAATCTTTAGGTATGTAACAGACCTTGAAAAAATTTCTGGCAAAAAATTTGGCGACAACGCCAACCCAATGCTAGTTTCAGTTCGTTCGGGCGCAAGAGCTTCCATGCCTGGCATGATGGACACAATCCTAAACCTAGGCTTAAACGATATCGCAGTCGAGGGCTTTGCAAAGCTAACAGGCAACCCACGCTTTGCCTATGACAGCTACCGCCGTTTTATCCAGATGTTCTCCGACGTTGTTATGGACGTGCCTAAGTCCAATTACGAGAAAATAATCGACGAGATGAAAGAGCACAAGAACATCGAGCTTGATACTGAATTTTCCGCAGACGACCTAAAAGAAATGGTCGTTAAGTTTAAGGCATACTACAAAGAGAAAAAGGGCACAGAGTTCCCACAAGACCCCAAGATTCAGCTTATGGAATCTATCAAGGCTGTTTTCCGCTCATGGGATAACCCCCGCGCAAACTACTACCGCCGCATGAACGATATTCCCTACAACTGGGGCACTGCTGTCAACGTTCAGTTGATGGTATTCGGCAACATGGGCGACGATTCTGGCACAGGCGTTGCATTTAGCCGCAACCCCTCCACAGGCGAGAACAAGCTTTATGGCGAGTACCTAATGAACGCACAAGGCGAAGACGTTGTTGCAGGTATCCGCACACCAATGCCTATTGACAAGATGAACGAGAACATGCCAGAAGTTTACAAGCAATTTGCAGAAACCGCAAAGAAGCTTGAGCTTCACTACCGCGACATGCAGGACATGGAGTTCACAATTGAAAAAGGCAAGCTGTTCATGCTACAAACAAGAAACGGCAAGCGCACACCTGCTGCCGCCCTTAAAGTTGCAGTTGACCTTGTTGCTGAAGGCCTACGCACACAAAACGAAGCTGTCGCTATGATTGACCCTAAATCCCTTGACGCACTTCTTCACCCACAATTTGACGGCAAAGCAATTAAAGCTGCAACCCCAATTGGAACAGGATTGCCTGCATCACCTGGTGCTGCTTGTGGCAAGGTTGTTTTCACAGCCGAAGCTGTTGTTGAGTGGACAAACAAGGGCGAAAAACAACTTATTCTTGCTCGTCTTGAGACCTCACCAGAGGACATTGAGGGCATGAACCTTGCAGCAGGAATCTTGACTGTCCGTGGCGGAATGACCTCTCACGCAGCCGTTGTTGCTCGTGGTATGGGCCGTTGCTGCGTCGCAGGTTGCGGCGACATCAAGATGCATGAAGAAGCAAAATACTTTGAGCTTGGCGGCAAAAAAATCAGCGAGGGCGACTACATCTCCCTTGATGGTTCAACAGGCAACATCTACGCCGAAGCTATTCCTACAGTTGAAGCCAAAATTGGCGGCGACTTTGAGACAATCATGAAGTGGGCTGACGAAGCTCGCCAAATGAAAATTAGAACAAACGCAGACACACCTCGCGACGCTGCTCAAGCTGTTACTTTCGGCGCAGAGGGCATTGGCCTTTGCCGCACCGAGCATATGTTCTTCGAAGGCGAGCGCATCAAGGCAATGCGTGAGATGATTCTTTCCTCCAACGAGGAACAACGCCGCGCCGCCCTTGCAAAGCTTTTGCCAATGCAACGCGGTGACTTTGAAGGAATCTACGAAGCAATGGAAGGTCGCCCTGTAACTATTCGTTACCTAGACCCACCTCTTCACGAGTTCCTACCACAATCCGAGGAAGATATTCAGGCACTTGCTAAGGAAATGAACCTCAAGGTTGAAGATGTGAAGAACACAATTTCAAGCTTGCACGAGTTCAACCCTATGATGGGCTTCCGCGGTTGCCGTCTCACAGTTGCTTACCCAGAAATCGCTGAGATGCAGACTCGCGCAGTCATCGAAGCTGCCGTTAACATTCAGAAAAAGCACCCCGATTGGAAAATGGTTCCCGAAATCATGATTCCTCTTGTTGGCGATGTTAAAGAGCTTATTTTTGTTCGCGAAATCGTCGTCAAGACCGCAGACGAAATCATTGCAGCAGCAGGCATCAAGCTTGAGTACCTTGTTGGCACAATGATTGAAATTCCAAGAGCTTGCGTTACAGCAGACGAAGTTGCAGCACATGCTGACTTCTTCAGCTTTGGTACAAACGACCTCACACAAATGACATTTGGATTCAGCCGTGATGACGCTGGTGCGTTCCTCGGCCACTACTATGACAGAAAAATTTACGAGAGCGACCCATTTGCACGCCTTGACCAAGGCGGCGTAGGCAAGCTTGTCGAAATGGCTTGTAAGCTTGGCAAACAAGCTAAGCCAGAACTAAAGCTAGGCGTTTGTGGCGAACATGGCGGCGACCCAAGCTCAATCGAGTTCTTCCACAAGGCTGGCCTTGCTTATGTTTCCTGCTCACCTTTCCGCGTGCCGATTGCTCGCCTTTCCGCAGCACAAGCTGCACTAAAATTCCCACGCAAATAAGCGTTATAAAACAAATGCAAAGACCGCCGAAACTAGCTTTCGGCGGTCTTTTTTGTTCTGCATTGACATTTAAAGCGAGTATTTTGCACAACTGAATAAGGATTGTTTGCATAATCTTTAGGCATGTTTTGTGGGCTGTGCTTGCAATATTAATGCGTACCATAAAAGAAAAGTAACCGCCCACGTCAATGTAGGCGGTTACTTTGTAATTCTAACTTTTTATTTAATATATGTGTGTTGTTTGTTTTATCAAGCGGTCTGTGTTACTTAGCTGTGTCTGACAGAATGTCACGATACCAGCAAAGTGCATCTAGATAGCAGTCATAGACATCGGAAGGGGTAAGCCCACGGATAATCAGAATTCTGGAAAGTGCATTCCAGTTAGCGGCTTCATAAAGTTGCATGAACTCATAAACTGGGAAGTAAGCGCCTTTTTGTTCAATTAGCGCGTCG
>JAVBKH010000025.1:0-5559 GCA_031554155.1 Oscillospiraceae bacterium | reverse complement strand
TCGGTGCTTATAATTTTGCTTGCGGCGCGCTATGGCGGCGAATCTGGAGGTTCAGTCTCGGGAATTATCGCGGGAATTGCCATGAGTCTTTCTGGCGGCGACTTAAACTATGTTGTGCCTGCCTACTCATTTGGTGGACTTATAGCGGGTATGCTTGGCAGCGTGGGGCGCATTGCAACGGCAGCTTCATTTATTATAGTCAATGCAGTTGTCGCGTTTTTGACACAGGATAGCGTCTCAATATACAACTCGCTGATAGAAGTTTTTGTGGCTTCGGTTGTTTTCACAGCCATACCCCAAAGCTTTATGAGCCGCCTTAGACCAATGAACACCACCTACAACGACGGTGGTTACGCCCGTGGAATTTTGCGGGACAGGCTTTCCGATATTTCGGCGGCACTTTCGGAAATTGGCGCAACAACCCGAAAAGTGAGCGAAGGCCTTGGCAAAATCGAGGGCGATAATTCTAGCGAAGTTGCGGCAAAGGTTGTTGACCGCGTTTGCAGAAGATGCTCCATGAAAAACACCTGTTGGCAGTTTAGCTACACGGATTCAAAGGACGCAATGTCCGCAGCACTTGCTACATTAAAGCGAGGCGGCACAATAAATCGCGCAAGAATGCCGCGCTACCTTGTGGCAAATTGCATCAAGCTTGACGATATGGTGGCCGAGTTGAACATACAGTTTCAAAGTTATGCCTCACGTGCAGGGGTTCAGCGCAAGGTTGCGCAAGTTCGCTCGGTGCTCACAGACCAATTCGACGGCCTTTCCATGATGATGAGCGAGCTTAGCGACGAAATTTGTGCCGTGAAAAAGTTCGACGAGCCAAAAGCGCGACGCGTTAAGGATTACCTTGAAAAGGACGGCATAGACGCTTCGCGGGTTGCAGCCTACACAGACTCCCTAGACCGCATGAACGTCAGTTTTGTTATGCCGAATTATCAAATTGCAAAACTACACCGCACAAAAGCAGCGCTTGACCTTTGTGGTCTGCTTGAAGCCGAATTTGACTTGCCGCAAATTACAGCGCGCAAGCAACAGGCAACAGTTTTGTTCGCTGAAAAAGCGACCTACACCGTTGAGTTTGGCGCGTATCAGCTTGCAGGTGGCGGCAACCGTCTCTGCGGCGATAACTACGACTTTATCAAGCAAAAAGCGGGAAAGGCCCACTTTGTTTTGAGTGACGGAATGGGAAGCGGCGGCAACGCAGCAGTTGATTCTTCAATGGCATCTGGGCTGATTACGCAGCTACTTTCAGTTGGAGCAAGCCACGAAGCTGCGCTTAAAATGGTCAACTCTGCCTTGATGATAAAATCTGGCGACGAAAGCCTTGCCACAATCGACGTTGCAAGCATTGACCTTTACACTGGCCGCGCCGATTTTTTCAAGGCAGGTGCTGCGCCGACATATTTAATCAAAAGCGGAAAAGCAACCCTTGTGGAGGCAAATTCGCTGCCTGCGGGAATTTTGCGCGGCGTTACGTTTGAGCACAGCTCACTTGCCTTGAGGGAAAACGACGTCATTGTCATGCTTAGCGACGGTGTCACGGCGTCTGGCAGCGACTGGGTTAAATCGGAGCTTGAAAGCCTAAAGTCCTACGAAATGCAAAGACTTTGCGAAAAGCTGGCATCAACCGCAAAAGCACGGCGAAACGACAACCATGAGGACGACATAACGGTGCTTGCAATTGCGCTAAAAAAAGGCGGATAAAGGCTGTAAAGACTTGCAAAGCAAATTTGCAAAAAAAAGAGGCTGTTGAAAACGAAGGTGGCAAATCGCTTTCAAACAGCCTTTTTAAGTATTTTACGTTGAAAACACAGTTGAAAAAGTGGAAAAGAACACTTTTTCGGTGAATTTAGTTATCCGCATGACTTCGTTGTTGAAAACTTTGTTGAATTATCGCAAAAGCTCTGCGCGGTGCAGCGCGTAGAACTTGCGGCTCAAAGGTTGGGTGGGCTTCACCGAAAGCAGCTTGTCCACATGCAGTCGCGAAGTCATAGGCAAACGCAAACTGGGCGGCACAATAAAGCCGTCGCCATGTGTGCTAATTGGCATTGGCGCGCACACACAGTTGAACTGGCCTGACACAGAGATTGTGTAGACATGGTTTAGCTGTGCGGCATTCCAACTTCCTGTGACGACGAGGTGGCTTCCATACTCCGCATGTGTTATGTACTGCGAGCCTATGATAACCTGTGCGCCCATGCCAACGGCATAGCGGCAGACCTCGGGGTGGTATATGTCCACATCGACGCAGAGAAACACAGAGCCAAACTCTGTGCGAAAAACCTCGATGCCAGTGCCGCGCTTGAGAGTGTTATTTGCAGGGTTTAAGTATGTACCTCTTTGTGCGCCCAAAACCACACCTTGTGGGGAAATCAAAGCCATACACTGGTAGTCAAAGAGAACAAAGCGTTCAGGCACAAGATAAACCCCGTAATGCTTTGCGTACTTACATGCACGATTGAGGTACGCCTTTACAAGCGTTTCTGGGATAGCTGCGCCCGACTCGCTCGTAAACACTGCCAAGTTGCTGCCCCACGCAGGCGACGAAAACGGTTCTGCACAGCTTAAAGCAAGCTCGGTCACACAACACCCCTCCTCCACGCAATTTTGCGAAGTTTTATTTTATTACAGTATAACAAAAAAAGGCCAACTAAACAAGATTTTATATTGATTTTCTCATGTGAATGTGTGGGCAGTATTCCTCAAAGTATTCTTCGCCATATGCTTCATATCCACATTTTTCGTAGAATTTTTCCGCGCGCCGCTGTGCACCGAGAATTGCAGTTGCAGCACCTTTTTGTTTTGCAGCTTCTTCAAGGGCGTGCATAATTTCAAGGCCAAGGCCTGTGCCACGGTATTCCTTTAATACAGCAATTCTGCCCAAAACATATTCCGCTATATTCTCCGCATTTGGAAATGTGCGGCCTGTGGCAATGGGCTTTCCATCGTCAAAAAAGATTACGTGGGTTGCAAAATCGTCGATGTCGTCAATTTCAATTTCTGCCGAAAAACCTTGCTCCTCTACAAAAACCTTTGTGCGAACCTCAAAACAATCCTCAAGGTTGTCCCCCTGATATAAAAGCTTGTGCGTTATCACGTTATAACTCCTCATTTCTGCTTTGTCATTTTCTTTTTAGTGGTCCTTCACTTATAATAATATTGCCGGCCTTACTTGTCAACAAATGAACATACCCATTTTTGTCCACGGAATAATTTGCATCTTTAATATAGACATACTTGTTTGTGGTTTTATCGTACGAATAAAATTGCAGTTTCTTTGCATCAATGCCCTTCAAGTCTATATTTGAGACTATTTCTATTTCTTGGCCAAAGTCTTCTTGTTGGTCGAGAGCAAGAACTCTAGTTGGGTTTGTAAACCATTTTGTGAAAACTTTGTTCGTATTTTCGACCGCCTTGCCACTGACATAACCAGAAACCATGATATCCTTTGTGATGTCTTTTGGGCTTGGAATGTTCAGTCTGACTTGCACAACACCGTTTACTGTTGTATCGTGGCGGAATAATTGTGTACCAAGTGAACGCAAAGTGCTGACACGCACGCCTGTTTCGCCTGTGCCGCGCGAATAGGCTGCTTTTTTTCCGTCAGCCGTAACCATGATACTCTTGATGATGTTTTTATCTGTCCAAACTAACTGCGGAATAGTCGGCTTATCGGTGTTGTAAATTTTTTTGTCCTTATCGTCGTTGGAGCTGGAGTTGTTACTTGTGTAGGCGACGGTTTCTACCACGGGCGGTGCAACAACTGGCGGTGCAACATACGGATATGACATTATGACGTTAAGCAAATTGCTGTTATTTGTCTGAACAATAAGCTTTGCGGAGGTGTCAATCATGCCTTCCTTTTTAAAGCTAAATGTTTTTTCGCCAGTTGTAAGCCAAAAATATACGCTACCATCTCCGATGGCTGTGTTGGTTGATGGATTGCGATTATTGCCGCTAATTGTTGAATAGTGGCTGTCTGCAATTTCAACGATAGCATCATTCACAGCACTTGCAAAAGGGGTAGAGTCTTTTACAGCAACTTTCACACTATAAACGTTTGCATCGTTTCCGTCAGTGGGGGTTTCTACTTTGCCATTTGCGGCAAAAACCGAACCGTTAGAAATTATGACGTTATCACAGCTAATGTCGTATGCTTCTTGGCTGTTACCACATGCGGCTGAAACAAAAGTATTTTCGCCGTTAATCTCAATTATATCTTCATCAGAGTAATATACCGCCCCTTTTCCGCCGCCGATGCCCGCGCCGCCGCCAAGGCCTGAAATAGCTTGAACAGTTCCACCGCTAATTCTTATTGATTTTGCCGCGCCACCATAATTAACGCCAACACCAATACTGCTACCACCTCCGCCTCCGCCGATACCTGCGCTGCGGCTTGGGTCGTCATTACTGCCGAGTGAGCTTGCTTGTACAACGCCGCCTGAAATTACAATATCGCCGCTGTCGCCTCCGTTTCCGCCTTCAGAATTTTCGCTGTTCCCGCCTGCGCCTCCGCCAATCCCCGCGCCATAAGATGATGTTGCGAAAACTTCGCTATTGTTGATACTAATAGCGTTGCCTACGCCGCCGTCTCCGCCAATGCTATCGTCGGCAGAGCTATTTCCACCACCACCGCCGCCGATTGCTGCACCTGATTTGGAAGATGCATGAACTTCGCCGCCAGAAATGATGATAGTTCCACCTGCTCCCCCTTTTCCGCCGACACCGTTGTCCGATTCTTCAATGGCAAGAAAAATTCCGCCTCCGCCTCCACCGATTGCAGCACCAGTACCGCTCATAGCGTTAGCGAATACAGTTCCGCCAGAAATTGAAATTCCGTTGCCAGCCATTCCTTGAGTTGGAGATGAGCCGTCAACGCCTCCACCGCCACCGATTGCTGCGGCATTGCCGCCAGCAGTAGCGCGAATAATGCTGCTATGAATGTTAATTGTGCCTGTTCTAAGGCCCTCTGCGCCGCCTATACCTGCGCCATTGAGGCCACCAGTTGTGTCGAGCACCCCGTTTTCTGTGCTATAAATATTAACGGTCGCCCCTAGTCCTACTTCAATGCCTGCTCGTGTGCTTCCGCTTTTAAGCGTGTTTGTCCCTTTGAGAAAAAGCGAAAAGTCTGCTCCGTTTGCAATATTGAATGCACTTAAAAAAACCTCGTCAGAAGCTCCGGCTTCATCGGCGCGTATCTCAATATTTTCGAGCGTTACTGTGCCCGTGAACCCTTGTGGGACAGATATTACCGCTTTGCCAGTTGTGCCAGCTGCGTCCTCTGCGTTGCTTGTGCTCCATCTCCCTTTGATTAAATAATCTCCGTCGTCTGGGGGGATTACCGCACATGTTGCTGTGGGGAATTGGAATTCTTGGTCGAATTCCTGAATATCGGACGTTGCATGTGCCGTGATTGGCGGTAGCGATGACGCAATTCCTAGCGTCAAAGCCATCGCAAGTGCAGTTGAAAGTACCCTTTGCTTGAAAGTTTTCATTGTTGTCCTCCAATTGTAAAATATTAGTGTAAAACACTGGAAACATTATACAAAAATG
>JAVBKH010000233.1:0-9316 GCA_031554155.1 Oscillospiraceae bacterium | reverse complement strand
GCCCCGAATACGGGGCTTTTTCCCGTTTTAGGGCAAAAATCAAACTTGCTTTGCCATTCGTTTTAAGAATAAATCTGTAACAAGCAAATTGCAGCCAATATCGTAACGTCCGTGGCGTATTGCGGTTATGCAGCACTCACTGTAGCTTATGCCCACAGTTGTTCCCGTATACTTCTGCGACAAAAAACGGTCGTAGTAGCCGCCGCCATAGCCCAAGCGAAAACCCGCCATATCAAAGGCAAGGCCAGGCAAAATACAAATAGAATCTTTAAAATTCTCAATTAGTCTTGATGTTTGCGGATTTGGCTCAAGTACACCGAATGTTCGACTGCTAAGCTGTGAAAGCGAATGGATTTGATAAAAAAGAATATCACGGGTACCGTCAACGCAATATGGCACTGCTACGGTTTTGCCGTCTGCAATGGCTAGCTCAATCAGCTTGTGAGTGTTAACCTCTGTCTGAGTGGAAACGTAGCAAAGCACGGTTTTTGCTCGCGCATATTCGGGCAGCTTCATCACACGCGAAAGAATTCTTTCATCTTTTTCAAGCTTTTTTTGTGCAGGGATTTCAGCTCTAATTTTTTTAAAGCGGTCACGCAAATCTTTTTTGTACTTGCGCACATCAAAACGCTTACTTATTTCCTGCATTGAAGAGATGCCTCCAAGACTTCCGCGCGCTCTTTGCCGCAAAGCAGCTCAACAAGCTTTAGCGCGAAAGGTATGGCAGCACCTGCGCCCTTGGCTGTAACAAGCTTGCCGTCAACTTCAACAAGCTCGCCTGTGTAGATTGCGCCCTCGCCAAGCTGGTCTTCAAATCCAGGGAAGCACGTAACTTTTTTGCCGTCTAGCAAATTCAAGTGGCCTAAGATTGACGGCGCAGCGCAAATTGCCGCAAGCCACAAATCATTTTTTATAACGTGCTCAATATATGCTTTGACTACAGGAGATTTTTCAAGGCTAAGTGTGCCAGGCATACCACCCGGCAGCACAATCATTTGTAGGCCCTTTGCGTTGCCTGCCTGCTTGTCAAGCATATCGCAATGGACAGTCAAGCCATGCGAACCTGTAATTGTCTTAGAGCCAATCCCCACCGTAGTGACGGCTAGCTCTGCGCGTCTTAATATATCAACTGTTGTGATAGCCTCAATTTCCTCAAAACCATGACCAAAAAAAACGTAAATCATACAAATTTCCTCCCAGAATCAGTCCAAAACGTGCGCAAGATAAGGCGGTGCTCCCTCGCACGCCCGCATTGCACTTTTCACGTTACTATCATACCACTTTATCATTGCAAAAGGCAATAAATTATTTGTATAGGAAATGTTAACATCTTCACGCAAATACAGCACAAATTTACTCGCAGCAAAATGCGCCTTGAGCGAGCATAAGCAGGCGTCAATGGTTTTGTGCGTGGCCCCAAGCTCTTTTACGTAAACTGTGTCGCCGTCTTGGTAGCAAACCATCAGCATATGTTTATCCTCAAGCTCAAAGCTAAAAACCCCGCCACCATGCGCTTCGCAGTCTTCTATAATATATTCAAGATAAGCTTCGTCCCAACAGCCAAAAAATTTAGAGTCGCTGAAGCGCCCATCTCGTATTTGCATAAATTTCTGTGAGTCAATTTTTTCAAGCTTATATTTTTTCCCATTCGGTATGTCTGCGGCGTTAACTGTAGCTTTGTTTATATTTATGGCCTTCTCAAACCCACGCTTGGCGTAAAAATCGAACAAGCTTTCCTCCGCGGGGACAAGCACCGAACAAGCATATTTTCTGTGAATGAGCAGCTTGTCCACGTCGTTGAGCAGTGTGGTGCTGTGGCCTTTCCCCTGTTCGCTTGGCAGAGTTGCTACGCCGTAAATATACGCACCCTTGCAGCTACAAAGCGGCGCGGAAAACGTAAGCTCGCGAATGGTGAGCATAGCGACGACCTTGTTATCGTCCACAAGCACCATAATATTTTCGGCTTTTTGCAGCTTCTTGAAAATATTGGCTGACGCTTCGGCAGTCTCTTTAAAGCAGGTTTTCCACATCTTGATTAACTGCGGGAATTCCTCGTGCCTTGCGTTGCGGAACAGAAGCTTTCTATCGGACACATTATCCACCATTTATCTAACCAACTTTGCCGCGTATTTCTCGACCAAAAAAGCGGGGCGATAGCTTTGCTTTGCTTTGCGCAAGCCTTCGTCGCCAGAGTCGTCTTCGCGGTCGATATACAAGTATCCTGCGCAATTGTGCGCAGCAAATTCTTGATTCATTATAGTATACGAGCCTTGAATCTCGCCAAATGCTTTTTCAATGTGGACGAGGTAAGTGTCGTGGTTGAGCCTTTCGCCCATTGAAAACGCAATTATTTTTCCTTCAGCGCGAATAACGCCGCCGTCCATGCCAAGCAAGAAAAATTCGTTTATTGCATTTCGTACGGAGCACGCTTCCTCTTGAAGTGATTTGCTATCATCACAGCCATTGATTTCGCACCATTTAGCGTTCATCTCGATGACTTCTGGCAAATTCTCTGGAGTGATTGGCTCGTAGCTCCAATCGGCGTTGTTTTCCTTAAAACGGTTGATGTGGTTGCGCTTGGAGTGCAGTTTTTTTCCGCCAAGCGTAATCAAACTTTCCGCGTCGTAAACATAGTCAAAGTAATCAGTTAGCGCATAAAACTCAAAGCGGTCGTGGTACATTGTTTCAAGCAGCGCTTTGTGCTCGGCTAAAACGCAGTGAAAAAAAAGCTGGGTTTCGTTTTTCTTAGCGTCTGCTTCAAGCTCTTGAATAATTGGCGCAATATCACCGCTGCCCGACGGAAAGAGATATGACGGCGCGTGACCCTCGCGGTTTGATGAAATAACGACATAATCATTGATTTTCGCAGTCTTGTATTTGAAAATATCACGCCAGATATAGCTGAACGTGAAGTTGAATTCCTCTGAATTTAAGCCCCCCTTGAAAAAATGCTCCGTAATCCACGCCTTGTCTTGCAGCGTGATTTCTTTAAAGTCTGCCATGATGTATACCCCTATCATTTTTGTTAAACAATTAGCTTTTGAATTTTCAAAGAGATTTCTTCAATTGAAAGGGGTGCAAAGCTATCTTTTTCGCTACATTGCACAACATTCCAATCAAGCTTTTCGGCGGCGTAAAGCGCCGCTTTTCTACAGCTTTGCAAATAAACAAAGTCTCTCTCGTGAATATCTCGCTTGCTTTCATCGCCTGAATATCGCTTTTTTATAAGCAATTTCGAGGTTTCAGGCAGCATGTCCAAATATAAAACCAAGTCTGGTCTTGGTAAGCCCATTTTTGTGTATTCGTAGTCGCCTAGCCAATCTAGGTAGCCAATCCACTCGCTTTCTGGCAGCTTTGGCATCTGGTGCGCAACGTTTGAGGTCGTGTACCTGTCCGCAACTATAGTATATCCCGATTCATAAAGCTTTTTCCAAGAACGAACAAAGCTAATATATCTGTCAGCGGCGTAAAAGCTTGACGCTGCGTACACGTTGACTTCATCAAGGCCGCCAACCTCGCCCGCCAAATACATTTTCACAAGAGTAGACGACGGATTGTCGTAGTCTGGAAAAGTAATTTTTAGCACATGCTTGTCCGTTTTTTCAAGATGCTTGGCTAAAAGCTCGGCCTGTGTGGCCTTGCCGCTTCCGTCAAGCCCCTCAATTACAATTAGCCGACCTCGGCTCATTCGGAATCGCTCCTTTATTTTTTGCCACCCGCCGCACAAAAAAGCGCGGCGGGTTGACGTTCATTTCGGTTTTGTACCGTCTTGCTTATTCGCAAACTTCACAGGCGGCTTCGTTTAAGTCGTCTGGGAAGAATTCGTTTACTGGGAACTTGATTCTCTTAAACATTTCGCATGGGTCGTCAACTGTTATTGAGTTGATGCAGTCTTTTTCTGGCAGCACATAGTCGTATGCGGGTATCATAAGCTGCACAGAGCGCTGCAAGGTAACGATTGTGAACAAACCAAGTGTGCACAATATTGTCTTGCTTGAGTTGACTGGCTGCGTGATTATGTCGCCTTCGAATGCGCTTGCAATTTCAGAAGGCACAGTGCCAAGCGGCTCACTGTAGGCGGGAACACACTCAACAATGCGTGAGCCTAATGTGATTGGGTCGACTGCTTTTAGACATGCAACAGGCATAGCGCTAACAGAGTTTTGCTCGTAGGCTACGCTGCGTTCACCCGAATAAAAGGTTTTCACGCCGCCCTCGCTGCCGTAAAGTATGACTTTTTTGGTGTGGTAGCAAAGTCCGCGAACATTCACGGGGGTTGAAACCGGCGACGTATAGCAGCTAAAGTTCACGCGGAAGTAGAATGTGATATCCACCGCGAAATAACCCCTGTTAAAAGGTACCGATTCAACAGATAAGTAGGTGTCAAGGACCTCTGCGGATTTGCATTTGATTAATGTACTCTGGTTCATTACCGACTGGCTTGCTTCGGTGAAGAAAACTTGCAAATCTTCAAGGCAGTCTTTGTCGCTGCACGAGTCGAAAATTCTCCCCGCTTCGACGCATACAGCTTCCTTAAAGCGGTTTGCGTGGGCCACAGCGCAGTCTGGCGTTGCGTTTATCTCAGCCATAATAATCCTCCTGTAAAAATATTAGAGAGCAAAATGCCTTTGTACTCAATAACATTTTATGAAGGAATTATTTTTTTGTGCGTGATTTAGCGGGATTTTCCTAATCTGCCTTGGTAAGTCTTGCAAAATTCGCCATTAGCTTCTTGACGGAGCCGCCAAAATCAATTTCGAGCAGAGTGTCGGACGCCATAGGTTTTGCTGTAAGAACTTTGCCCTCGCCAAAAACCTTGTGGGCCACGCGGTCGCCAACATTGATTTTGTCGCCGATAATGGGCGCAGCGTACGATGTTCCGCCACTTCCCACGCCAATTGTGCGAGAGGACGGTGTTCCTGGAATTTTCGGCACAGCCTTTTTAGGCGGAATATCCTTTTTGGGTACAGTCGTGGTTTTTAAGTCCATTAATTCTTCGGGGATTTCGCTTACAAAGCGCGACATGCGATTGTAGGTTGTTTGGCCAAAAATCAATCTGCGCTCTGCGCTTATCATTGTAAGGGTTTCTTTTGCCCTTGTAATTGCAACATAGGCGAGTCTGCGCTCTTCCTCAAGCTCCACTTCGGAGGCTATGGCCATGCGGCCTGGGAAAATGCCGTCGTCCATACCCGCAATATAAACATACCTAAACTCAAGGCCCTTGGCGGAGTGTATCGTCATTAAAGTAACGTTATCAGCGGACATATCGTAGTTGTCAAGGTCTGTGTAAAGCGCAATTTCTTCAAGGAAGCCAGAGAGCGTTGGCTCTTCGCTTTCTTGGATATATTTTACAATTATAGACTTGAACTCAAGAACATTTTCAATGCGGCCAATTCCCTCAAAACCTTGGCTTTCAAGGGACTTCATGTAGCCCGTGTTGGTCAAAATTTGGTCGAACATATAGTCGAGCGGTTTTGTCTCGGACATATCAATAAAGTCACGAATAAGCTTAGTAAAAGCTGTGAGCGGCGCAGCTTTTTTTGCGATTGGCGCGTAGCCTTCTGAATTTTCCAGCACCTCGAATAAATCAATGCCGAGAGTTGATGCAATTTCCCGCGCGGAATCAAGGGTGGCTTTGCCTATGCCGCGCTTTGGCTCGTTTACAATGCGCAACATTCTAAGCTCATCGCTCGTATTGTTAATTAAGTTGAGATATGCGACAACATCGCGAATTTCCTTGTGGTCAAAGAAGCGTGTGCCGCCGACCACACGGTATGGTATTGCGTTTTTGGCAAGCGCGCGCTCAACCGAGTTTGACTGCGCATTCATGCGGTAAAGTATGGCGTGGTCAGAGAATTTCGCGCCTGCCTTAACATGCTCCAAAATGCTGTCGGAAATTATACGGCTTTCCTCAACTTCGTCGTTTGCGCGAAGCATGAAAATCTTTTCGCCTTCGCCAGCGTCAGTCCAAAGGTTTTTGCCTTTGCGGCCAAGATTATTTGAAATTAGCTTGTTTGCAGCACTTAGAATATTCTGCGTGCTTCTATAGTTTTGCTCAAGCCTAATTACTGTTGCATTTTCAAATTGTTCTTCAAAGCTTAGGATATTTTCAATAGTAGCGCCACGGAATTTGTAGATGCTTTGGTCGTCGTCGCCAACTACGCACAGGTTTTTATGGGCTGACGCAAGCAAACTGATTAGCAAATATTGTGCGTGGTTTGTGTCTTGATATTCGTCGACCATGACGTACTTAAACCTATTTTGATAGTATTCGAGTATGTCTTTTCGCTCTTGGAACAAGCGTACAGCTAGCACAATCATATCGTCAAAGTCAAGGGCATTGCTCGATTTTAGTCGCTTTTGGTATATATCATAAACTCTTGCAATGCTTTCAGCGCGAAAATCGTCTTTTTTAGCTTCAAACAATTGTTGCGGAGTCATCAAGGTGTCCTTAGCGCGGCTAATCGCCGTCAAAATCACGCGAGCAGCAAGCACTTTTTCGTCGATGTTGAGGTCGCCACAAGCTTCTTTTATAACGCGCAGGCTGTCGTCGGTATCGTAGATTGTGAAGTTGCTAGAATAACCGATTTTATCAATGTCTCGGCGCAAAATGCGCGAGCAAAGCGAATGAAACGTCGACGCGTGAACTTCGCCGCCTGCTTCACCCAATTTCGCAGAAAGGCGCGCTTTAAGCTCACCCGCTGCTTTATTTGTAAATGTAATAGCCAATATATTCCACGGCTTTATGGGATTCTCGTGAATGATTGAGGCAAGCTCGTCTGGCGTTAGCTTACCGCTTTCCACGTAATCGCGCAAAGCCGCCACATCTTCAGCTTTAATTCCCTGTGGAACACGCTTAGATGAAGACGCGCTGCCAAATCGAATCATATTTTCTATTCGATTGATTAACACCGTAGTTTTGCCGCTGCCTGCTCCTGCTAAAATTAGAAGCGGCCCGTCTATTGTTAAAACAGCCCGCTTTTGCATTTCATTCATGCCACTAAAATATTTTTGCAAGGCTGCTTGACGCAAACTAATATATTCTTGATTCAAACCCTCAGACATTATTTCCTCCACTTTTCGACGCTATACCTATTTCAAAATACATTATAGCACAAAACAATAAATAATTCCACCATAATTTGCCGTAGTTTGCTTGACAATAAAATAATAATAATGTATACTTTCCAATAGATGCGCCGACGCTTTTTTGTAGAGAGAAGCGTCGGTATTTTCAATACGGAGAGTAAAAAAGATGATTGTAATTATTAAGCCGCACACACCGGAAGACAAATTTCAAAGCTTTGTGCAATGGGTGCATGATACTGGCTTGAATACACACATTTCCCGCGGCGAAGAGCTGACAATCGTCGGTTTGGTGGGCGATACATCAAAGATTGACGAAAACCTTATTCGCTCAATCTCGATTGTAGAGGGCGTTCGCAGAATACAAGAGCCTTACAAGAACGCCAACCGCAAAATGCACCCCGCTGACACCTTGATTGATATTCGTGGCAACACCATTGGCGAAGGCTTTTTCCACATGATGTCTGGCCCGTGTTCAGTGGAAAGCGAAGCACAAATCTTGGAAATTGCAAAAGCTGTAAAAGCTTCTGGCGCGACTTTCTTGCGTGGCGGTGCTTTCAAACCTCGGACAAGCCCGTACGCTTTTCAAGGAATGAGAGCCGAAGGCATTGAGCTTTTAATTGAAGCGCGAAAGCAAACTGGTCTGCCAATAGTCACGGAAATCATGAGCGCCGACCACCTCAAGCTTTTTGAGGACGTTGATGTAATCCAAGTTGGTGCGAGAAACATGCAGAACTTTGAACTTTTAAAAGAGCTTGGCCGACTTAAAAATACAATTCTTCTAAAACGTGGGCTCGCAAACACCTTGGAAGAGCTGCTCATGAGCGCAGAATACATAATGGCGGGCGGAAATTCGAATGTGATACTCTGCGAGCGCGGAATACGCACATTTGAAACAGCAACACGCAACACGCTTGATATTTCTGCAATACCGTTTCTCAAGGCACGCTCTCACCTGCCCGTTGTAGTAGACCCAAGCCACGCAGGCGGCATTGCGTGGATGGTTCCCTCACTATCGAGGGCGGCACTTGCAGCAGGCGCAGACGGCTTGATTGTAGAAGTACACAACGACCCAGAGCACGCACTTTCCGACGGCGCACAAAGTTTGCGCCCTGAACAATTTCAATCACTTATGGACGAGCTTAAACCACTTGCGCAGGTCTTAGGAAAAAAGATTGGGTAGATGAGGGTGGTAACATGACAATAGCAGTTATCGGGTTGGGGCTAATCGGCGGCTCTCTCGCCAAGGTAATAAAGGAGCGCACCACGCACAAGGTGCTCGGCTTTGACAAAAACGAATCCACACTTGTTATGGCTTACGAAAATGAAGCCATCGACGACGTTTGCACAAGTTTCGACGATGTTGACTTTATTTTTATTGCATTAAATCCTGTTGCTGCCGTCGATTTTATTAAAGCTTATGCAAACACTTTTCCATTAGGGTCAACAGTTATTGATTTATGCGGAGTTAAGCGGTTTGTTTGCAAAAGTGTTCAAGGCATCATGCCAAAAGGCGTGACATTTGTCGGCGGCCACCCCATGGCAGGCCGCGAATGTTCAGGCTTTGAGAATTCATCGGCAACCATGTTCGATAATGCGAGCATGATTTTAACCCCCGACGACGACACGTTGCTTGAGCAAGTCGAAAGCTTGTGCGAATTCTTTTTAAGTTTAGGCTTTGGTCACTGCGAAGTCACGACCGACAAGCAGCACGACGAAATGATAGCCTACACCTCACAGCTTGCACATATCGTCTCTAGTGCGTACGTGAAAAACCCCATTGCCCGAAAGTTTTTAGGCTTTTCGGCGGGCAGTTTCGCTGATATGACACGCGTTGCCAAGCTAAACGAGGACATGTGGACAGAGCTATTCATGCTCAACGGTGATTTTTTGAAGAAGCAAATTGATGTCATGATTAATAATTTAAGCAGCTTTCAATCAGCGCTGGAAAAAAATGATGCAGACGCAATAAAAACTCTGTTGCGCGACGGACGCGAAATGAAAGAAGCGCTTGAGGCTGAGCTTACAACATTCTAGCTCAAAGGGTGGAAATATGCAAAAAATTTGCGTGAATACGGGCAAAATCTATGACGTGGCAATTGGTAGAAATATTCTTACTGATTGCGGCTTAGCTGTGAAATCTTTGCCCAAAAAATACGATAAAATAGCCATTATTTCGGATAACAACGTACACGCGCTGTATGGCCAAGCTGTTCGTGAGTCGCTTGCT
>JAVBKH010000018.1:0-15156 GCA_031554155.1 Oscillospiraceae bacterium | reverse complement strand
ATTTCGGCGCCAGAAAGTATGTAGAGGTACAAAATGAACGACCCAATCCCCCGAATAATTCGAGCAAGTGACGTTATAAAAGTTGAACAGCTTGACCGTGAGCGAGACGACGATTTTGACGAAGCTGCCTACCGCGAATTAATTGCCGATTACGCCGAACTTGGATTTAAAGCCAAATCTAGCGGCGCAAAGGCTTTTTTGTGCAAGGATTTTACCTCACTCTTAGACTCGCGATGCGCCTTGTTAGGTCTACGCCAAACCAAACTCCGTGTATATGTATCGCTTTATTTAAGCGACGACGCTGAAACTATTGACGGCACCGACCCACTTGCTGCACTAATTTGTTTGCAAGAACTTGGTCTCGCCGCTTTTGGCGTGAACGCTGAACTTGACGTGGTAGAAAAAATAGCCCCGATTCTTGCGCCATATGCCCACATTCCGCTTTTTTCGACAACGGAGCGAGCATCAAACTTGCCGCTGCTTTTGGAGGCAAGAATAAATATGCTTGACATGACCGATTTTTCCGACAAGGAATGTGCCGTGGTTGAGGTAATGGCTGAAAGCTTTTCACAAAGCGAAAGGCTGCCGCGTCCAGAGGATTCGCCGCTGCTTTTGGCGGACGAGCGGCAGGTCTACTATCTTGAGGAAGACTTCACGCTCTCCGAGCCAATCGACTGCGAGCTTGATATCCCCGAGCAAATTCTCGAGGCCGAGGACAGCAGCTTTGACGCACTTTTGTTTCACATTAAAAACCACGACGATGCCATAAATTTTTCACAAAGCAGCTATATGGCGCGATGTGCCGTGTGTTTTCTCGCAGAAAGCGAGGAGCTTTTGGAAGTTGCGCTAATGCACTACACAGGCCGCGCAATTATAGATAGCCGAAGCGACCTTGACGACGCAGCAATGGAAGCCCTTGCAATTGGTTATGGCGCAATAATACGATAGGAATGAGGAAAAACGCATGTCGTTTAAAATAAGCAAAGTAAAAGGCAATCCAAGTTATGATTCGCTGCCTGTGGCCAAGGTAGTGACCTACCCGCTGGAAAATCGTGACTACAGGCCGTTTGCGCAGAATATTCTGTGCGTGAGCGACACGCATTTGCACCTTAGAATGTGGGCGTTTGAGGTGAACCCTTCCCCAATGAGCCGCCTTGAGTGCGTGCTCTATCTCTTCGCGGACTCTCCCGACACCTCCCTTGCAATAGTCGCAATCCCCGCGGAGGAAGGCGCAGACATGCTTGGCTGCTGCCTTTTAAAAGATGGACAAGAGTTAACAGTCTCGCCCGAGATTGTTGAAAAGCTTCAGACTATAGTTTTGCACCCTCACAACGGAGAAGATTTGCAAGGCGTTTATTGGGGCTACACCATTGATATTCCCCTTGATTTGCTTGATGAATGGGGCGGCAAAACGCTGCTTCATGCGGGAAGTCATTTCCCTGGCAATTTTTATAAAATCTGCGTTGATGAGCCGAAGATTCATCTTGGCTGCTTTACTGCCGCAAACTTTGAGACCAACCCCTATTTGCTAGAGAGCATGGGAGATTTTGAGGTTGTAACGTACTAACTTTGAGTATAAAGAGGCGTTATGTTTACTATTTGTAAACATAACGCCTCTTTATACTGTAATGCGACTGATGTTCTTTTCTTGAGGAGATAAGAACCAAAAGACCTTTTTATGAGACATGCGTCTATATCTTTTGTATGCGTTGTTAATCACCGCAAGAAGAACGCTACCTCGTTTATACCGTTTTGGGTAAAGCCGAAACTCACTCATATGCTAACCCATCACACGTCTTTTGTGCTGTCTGTTTTAGATTAATCGCTGTTTTTTTGCACTGCGATATGCAGCTCATCAAGATTTTTTTTGTCCACAGGTGACGGACAATCCGTCATAAGGTCGCTTGCATTTTGCACCTTGGGGAAGGCGATAACGTCGCGAATTGATGTTTTGCCAAGCATCAGCATGACGAGTCGGTCAAGCCCGAACGCCATACCGCCATGTGGTGGAACACCGTAAGCGAATGCTTCAAGCAAAAAGCCGAAACGCTCTTTTGCAGTGGCTTCATCTAGGCCAAGAGCCGTGAACATGCGCTGTTGAAGCTCGGGATTGCTTATTCTAATTGACCCGCCGCCAATTTCGCAGCCGTTTAGCACCATGTCGTAGGCGCGAGCGTGGGTGTTTGCGGGGTCGGTTTCAATCTTGTCAATTTCGTCTAGTTTTGGCGAGGTGAACGGGTGGTGCTTGGCCGCATAGCGGTTTTCTTCGGGGTCATACTCGAATAGTGGGAAGTCCACAACCCAAAGAAAATCAAACGAATTTTCTGGAATCAAATTCAATTTTGCTGCAAGATTGCCGCGAAGTGCGCCAAGTGAATCAAATACAACGTTGTTGTCAGCATCAGCCACCACGAGAATAACGTCGCCTGTTTGCGCGTCTACTGCCTTGCGAATTGCGTTTTTCTCGTCCTCGGTTAGGAACTTTTCGAATGATGAGCTTTCGCCCTCCACGCTAATGCGGGTGTAGGCAAGACCTTTGGCCTTGTAGGTTTTCACGAACTCCACAAGCTTGTCAAGCTCCTTGCGGGTTAGCGCAGTTGCTCCGCCTTTCACATTTATGGCGCGAACACTGCCCGTTTCAATCGCGCCAGAGAAAGCCTTAAACTCGCAGGATTTTAAAATATCGGTGAGGTCGACTAATTCAAGGCCAAAACGGGTGTCAGGTTTGTCGGAGCCGTAACGGTTCATGGCTTCGTGGTAGGGAATACGCCTAAACGAAGCCTTGACGTCAACGTCTAGCACATTCTTGAAAACCTCTGCAATAAAGCCTTCGTTGATGGTCATGACATCATCTTCGTCCACAAAGCTCATCTCAACGTCAATCTGCGTGAACTCTGGCTGACGGTCGGCGCGCAAATCTTCGTCACGGAAACAACGGGCTATCTGCATGTAGCGGTCATACCCCGAAAGCATTAGAAGCTGCTTGAACAATTGCGGTGACTGGGGCAGCGCGTAAAATTCGCCTGCATGAACGCGGGACGGCACAAGATAATCCCTTGCACCCTCGGGCGTTGATTTAATCAAGATTGGTGTCTCCACCTCCAAGAAGCCATTTTTGTCGTAATAATCGCGCGCTGCCTTGACAATTTTGTGGCGCAGAAATAGCGTTTGTTGCATCTCAGCGCGGCGCAAATCAAGGTAGCGATATTTTAGCCGCAAATCTTCTTTAACATTTGTTTGGTCTGTGATTTCAAAGGGCGGTGTTTGCGCCTTTGAAAGTATTCGCAAATCGTCGACGAAAAGTTCCACGTCGCCTGTGGGTATTTCGGGGTTTTTGCTTGCGCGCTCACGCAAAGTTCCCGCTGCCATCAAAACAAATTCGCTGCGCACAGTGGCCGCTTTTTGCAGCAGCTCTTTTGGCGTTGCGTCGTCAAAAACAAGCTGCAAAATTCCTGTTCTATCGCGCAAATCAACAAAAATCAAGCTGCCCTTGTCGCGAATTTTTTGCACAAAACCCGCTACCACGACGCGCGTGCCCACTTGTGAGCCACGGAATGTGCCGCAGTAGCCTGTACGTTTTAATCCCTGCATTGTGTCTGCCATAATTTTACCTCCTATATTGAAGAACTTACTTGTTGAGCCAAATCGTCGAATAAAAATTTGCACAGTGCCGCATTTGTCAGCGCGCAGACTTGGCTTTCGCCGCTCTGCATGTTTTTGATGTTGACGCTGCCGCTTTCAAGCTCATTGCCGCCAATGATACACGAATATTTTGCCGCAATTTTGTCCGCGTACTTCATTTGTGCCTTTACACTGCGGCCCACGGTATCGCAAAGGACAGAAAATCCGTCGCGCCTTAGATTCGTGGCAAGGGACAACGCCTTGATGTTTTCAGCATCACCCATGCTGCCGATATAAATGTCGCACTGCTTTTGCGGGGGAAATTCGCAGCCACAAGCCTCCATTACCATGATTAGCCGCTCAAGCCCCATGCCAAAACCAAGGGCCGTGGTCGGCGCTCCGCCCATTTGCTCAACGAGACCGTCGTAGCGTCCACCGCCACAAACTGTGGCTTGTGCGCCAATGTTGCCCGAGATAAACTCGAACACAGTCTTTGTGTAGTAATCAAGGCCGCGCACTATTCGCGGATTGACGCTGTATTTGATTCCAA
The DNA here is from genome assembly GCA_031554155.1 of Oscillospiraceae bacterium. Lineage (GTDB taxonomy): Bacteria > Bacillota > Clostridia > Oscillospirales > Ruminococcaceae > WRAV01. Next base: position 10,985 of record JAVBKH010000018.1, on the reverse strand, counting down.
TAGCGTCAAGATATTTTTTGAGCTGTGCAAAGTGGTCGCTACATTCTGCGCAAAGGTGGTCGGGCATAAGCGGTGCGGCTTTTGCCAGAGCTGCACATTTTTCTTCCTTGCAGTCAAGCAGACGCAGTGGATTGCGAACAAGCCGTTCCTTGCAGGTCTCGCAAAGCTCGTCGTGGTGGGCTTTGTAGTAGCTTGTCAATGTCTCGTTATATTTTGGCCGACACTCTGGACAGCCGATTGAGTTAATTTCAAGGGATAAGTTTTCGATTCCAAGCCGCGTTAAAATATCGTTGGCGACGCTGATAAGTTCAGCGTCTGCGGCGGGGTGAGGTGAGCCAAAATGCTCTACCCCAAACTGATGAAATTCGCGAAGCCGCCCAGCCTGCGGGTTTTCGTGGCGAAAGCACGACAGGATATAGCACAGTTTAAGCGGCAAGGCGTCGTTTAGCAGACCTTGCTCAAGCACCGAGCGAACTGTGCCTGCTGTGCCCTCTGGCCTAAGCGTGATTGACTCGCGGCCTTTGTCAAAGGTGTACATTTCTTTTTGCACAACGTCGGTGGTCTCGCCCACGCTGCGCACAAACAGCTCTGTTTTTTCTATTGTTGGCACACGGATTTCTTTTATTCCGTAGGTTTCGGCAACCTCAAGTACAACTCGCTCCACGTATTGCCACTTGTGTACGTCTTGCGGTGTAACGTCGCGTGTGCCGCGTATTGATTTTGTTTTAAGCGCCATCTTTACACTCCTATTTTCAAATTGTTCGCAAAAAAACGATAAAAACATATACTAAATTAAAGGAATCTACGAAAAAGGGTGATTTTATGCCAGAAGATAAATATTTGGCGTTGTCTCTTGGCTTTGCAAAGTGGCTTGCCTGCCAGCTAGACACAATTCAGCTTGCTGTTCTCGCAAGCTTTTTCAGCTCGCTTGCCGCTAACATCAGCATAATAATTCAGTCGCGCACTTTCTGCGAAATTCAGTGCGCACAGGCGGCTGAACCCGCTCAAACAGGGGAGAGAGAGCCTATTCTCACCGCTAGGCAACGGGCCTTGCTAGCGCGAGCAGCCTCCGAAGTTACGGCAGCACTGCCCATAATTCGAAGATAAGCATAATCCATCAACTTGAAAACATGCTGCACAAAAGACGTGTGACGGGTTCGCAGATGAGTGAGTTTTGGCTTTTCCAAAACGGTATAAACGAGGCATCGCTCTTCTTGCGGTGATAAACCAAGCATAAAAAAGATAAAGACTTACATCTCTCAAAAAGGTCTTTTGGTTCTTTTCTCCTAAAGAAAAGAACATCGTCGCAGTGCAAGCTGATTGACTTTGGAAAACAAAAAACCCCGCCCAAAAGCGTCGCTCTTGACGCAAAGGGACGAGGACATGCCACGTGTTGCCACCCTAATTGCCAAAATCAGCACGCTGCTCTTGGCCACTCATTTACCCTTAACGCGGGCAAAACGGGCATACGCCGACTAAAACAGTATCTTTCACAAGTCGTCTGTGCGCGCTTTCAGCAAATGCGCGCTCTCTGCAAACAGGCGTTACAGGTTACTTCTTCTGTTATCATTGTCTTTTTCAGTATTAACACAAAGCAAAACACACCGTGCTTTGCGCGCAGCTTTCGCTTTTTATTTTGGGCGCACAATTTCGCGCCAGTCAAGGTCTCCGCGCTCTAGGGCGTGGATTAAAGCCTCCGCTGTGGCGATATTAGTCGCAACTGGGATATTGTGGACATCACAAAGGCGCAAAAGCGAGGAATCATTTGGCTCATCTGGCTTTGCCTTGATGGGGTCGCGGAATACAAGCAAAAGGTCAATCTCGTTATAGGAAATACGAGAAGCAATTTGCTCTGCGCCACCTTGGCTGCCGCTTAAAAATCTTACTATTTGTAAGCCTGTAGCTTCACTTACAAGCTTGCCTGTTGTGCCAGTCGCGCATAAATTGTGCTTGCTTAAAATTCCACAATATGCGATGCAAAACTGCACCATTAGTTCCTTTTTAGAGTCATGTGCTATAAGCGCGATATTCATTATCAAAACCTACTTTCGCGAAAATTATCTGATTAAAAGCGGCTCTTGTTTACCGCGAATTCTCTCGGCCAAGCGGCCAAACACCTCCATCGGAAGTGATTCTTTTGGTAAGACTAGGCCGTTGTTTGCGCTGTAATGCAGCTTGCCGCTTTCGGGGATTACTGCGATAAGCTGTGCGCCAATCAAGTCTATTACTTCATCAAAGTCTGCAAAGCTGCGCATTGGAATAACCCGCGCGGGGACATTGTTTATCACAAGTCGAATGTTTTTAGCTCCAACCGTGTAAAGTTCGCGGGTGCGCTGCGCTGCCGCGCGAACAGACAATGTGTCTGGGGTGGTAACCATCAAGACGGCGTGAGCCGTTTTAAAGTCAAAGCCTACAAAGTCCGAGATGTCAACGATAATAAAATCGTAGTCACTCCTTAAACGGCGCAAAAGCTCTGTAAAGCCAATCTCGCCTGCGACTTTGGAAGGGGGAAGCCCTGACGGCAGCAAAAACAAATTGGAGTGGCGAGGTGCTGGCAACACAGCCTTTTGCGGTTCGCAAAGGCAGCCAAGCACATCGTGGAGGTTGAATACAGCCGTATCCTGTAGCCCGAGTATGACATCAAGCGAGCCTAGCGACATGCCAGCGTCAATTAGCAGAACTTTTTTATTGAGCGACGCAAGCGCCATCGCTGTATACGCGCTCACACAGGACTTTCCTGTGCCACCTTTACCAGAGCATACGGCAATCAGCTTCACGGTCTCACTCCCTCATGGTATTTACATTTTATCACAAATTGAAACAAAATAATAGTCTTTGTTCAACATTCAACTAATTAAAGGAAACATTTGGTTAAATTTGACATATTTAAGCTGATAATTTTGTGCGGCAAATCATCAGCTTTGCGAGACTGAACTGGGTTCTTGTGGCTTGTTTAAACCAAAATATTCGTTGTAGATGTCTTTTGCCACAGGTGCACCTGTGTAGCCATGCCAACCGTTTTCTATTACAACAGCAACAGCAATTTTGGGGTCGTCGGCAGGCGCAAAGGTAATGAATGTTGAATTACAGAGGTCGGCAGTTTCTGGCGTACCTGTTTTTGACGCAACTTGAATGGGGTAGTTGCCAAAGACAAGCGCCGTACCTGTAGGGCCTGATGCAAGCTTCATGCCGTCGACCACAGTCTCAAAAACTTCTTTGGGGTATGGTAGTTGTTCAGCGACAGTGGCTTGAAATGGTTGGACTATATTTTCCTGCGAGTAGTCGCGAATTTCGTCCACCATAGTAAGCTTCATTCTCGTACCGCGATTTGCAATTGTTGCGGCGTAGTTTGCAAGCTGAATTGGCGTAAAGCTGTGGTGAAGTTGCCCAATTGAAGATTGCAACGTGTCACCAGGGTACCACTCCTTGCCTTCAAGCTCCATCTTAGATTCTGGATTTGAACGGCGGCCATGCTTTTCCGTAAGTTCAATGCCTGTATATTCGCCTAGCCCGTACTGCTTGGCAGTCTTATCAATAAGGTCAATTCCCTCACGGAAGCCTGTATTGTAAAAGTAAATATTGCAGGAGACGCGAAGTGCGTTCAACACATCAATTGGGCCGTGATGGTTAAGGCAAGTAAATTTTTGTGGACTTCCTGGCAGCATGTAGATTTGATTGCACTGCACAATTGAGTGGGCATCTATAAGCGAATTGCCAAGACCTGCTGTGGCGACTACTGGCTTAAAGCACGAACCTGGCAGATACGAGCCAAGCAATGCTCTATTTAAAAGCGGGGACAGTTCGTTTTTCGAAAGTTCAGTGTAATCCTCGTAGTATCTGTCCAAATTAAATGACGGATAGGAAACGCATGCCAAAACTTTGCCCGTCTTGACTTCAATGACAACTGCTGCGCCCTTGTCGGCTTCCTTGCCTTTGCCTGGTGCGGCTGTTGCCTGTAGATGCTTTATTTGCCGCTCCAACGCTTCTGCTGTGATTTTTTGAAGCTTGCTGTCAATGGTGAGTCTCACTGTGTTGCCAGGGGTTGGCGGGGTAGTTTCAACGGCTTCGATGACTTTACCGTTAGCGTCGCAAAAAATCTCGCGAATGCCGTCCTTGCCGCGCAACTTGTCCTCAAATGCGAATTCCGCGCCAGACTTGCCCACAACATCGTTTAAGGCATAACCTTTTGACTTTAGCTCGGCGTATTCTTCTTCGTAAATCTTGCCGACAAGCCCCAATAAGTGTGGAGCTATCGTTGGGTCGCGATGTTCGCGGACAGTGCTTTCAACAACGTCTACGCCAGAAAGCTGATAGCTGCTCTCTTTAATCTTAATGACAGAATTAATGCCTACATCTGTGGCAAAAGTGTAGGGCGTTGAATAACTAAAGCCAGTGCGCTCCATTTCGTAGCGGACTGCTATAATTTTTCTTGCTTGCTCGGTTGTAAATTTTTTCTGGCCGTTTTCATCTACTGCATTGGTTTTATACCGCTCCTCAAGCCAAGACATTACTTGAGGTGCGGTGGCGTAGTCGGCAACGTCCACAAGTTTTTTTACTCGCGCAATCTCGGTGTCATGGTCATCTAAAAAACGGAAAGGCGCTGATGAACTCACAGGCAAATTGTCCGTGTATTTTTCGCCAAGCTCTTCAAAAAGCTCAATAAGCCCGAGAATTATCTCGTTGTTGCGCTCACGCTGAAAAGTTGCGCGGTCAATGACAACATCATAACCCATGCGGTTGCCTGCAAGCGGTTCGCCGTTTTTGTCGACAATTTCGCCGCGCGTGCCTTTAATCACCTGCTTGTATAGTGAGTTATCGCCTATCATTTTCTTATATGTTTCTGCTTCAACTATCTGAATATTCATCAGACGAGAAACAAATGTAATCATAATTGCTAAAGTCAGCACTGCCGCAATTATGGTTCTTACAATGGGTTTATTCATATTTTATCCTCTTCGTAGGGCGAAAGCTTCAAGTGAACAAATCGAATCAGAACAAAAATCGGCGCAGCAATCACTATTGAATATGCCACTGTGGGCAATGTGTTCGTGGTGAATATTCGCCAAGAATTTTCGTACTGCCACATTCCGTATGCAAAAAAATATTCAATGCTTCCGCGCAAAAGCATCGTCACGAGAGTAAACATTAAGCATGTGAGCATATTGTTGCGCATTAAATATATTACAAGAAGTCCCGCTATAATGCAGCACAACGCCACAATAAAGCCGTTGAACCCAAACAGCAAAAAGCCTGCTGTGTCACATAAAAGGCCTGCCAGTGCGCCGTAAATTCCGCCTGCAAATTCGCCTTCCTGCATTGCAATTGCTATTGCGCAGGGTATCACCCATATTGGCTTTACACCGTAAATCACAAGAAAATTTGGGATAGATTGCAGAACGTAAAAAAGCATCAAAATAAAAACATATGCCAAATGTCTTGCAATGTTCAATCTGGCTGTGTAGTTCATTTGCTTGCTTCACCGCCCTGCCCTTCAAAAGATGTTACAACAAACACATCTTTAAGCGTGCGAATTTGCGCGGCAGGCCGAATCGTCGCAACCTTGCTAATTCCGTGGCTGCCTGTTTTCACCTGTTCAATTGTGCCTATGACTAGATTTTTTGGGTACAGGTTTCCGCCGCTTGTCAAAATAATATCGTTAACTTGAATCTCGGAGTCACGTGGCAAATACTCAATCTGGCACATTCCTGCGGAGGCAAGCTCCACTGCGCCTGTCACAATGCCAATATCGCGGGTTGTGCTGCTGTATGCGCCCACATCAATTGTAATATCAAGTATTGTCATCACCTTTGCCGAAGTTAAGCTGACCTCCGAAATATACCCCACCAAGCCGTCTGCTGTGACAACAGGGTCAAGGTACTCAACGCCGTCAAGTTTCCCTTTATCTATAATACACATGAAAAATCTGTTCGTTGAGTCACGTGCTATAACCGACGCTGGCTCAAGCGTAATGTCCTGTCTTTTTTCCTTTATCTCCAAAATCTGGCGATATTGCACGTTTTCATGCTTAACCTTGTCATAGTCAACAAGCCTGCTGCGATACTCGTTGAGTTCCGCTTGCAGGCGAGTGTTTTGGTCATAAATTTGGCTTGAGTTCAAGAACCTATCAAAGAAAGCCGTCGTATTGTACGATATGCTCGCTGATACTCGCTGAAACGGGACAGAAATCACCGATACAACTTGCGAAAAAAACGATGATGTTCCGCCTGTGTAAATAGACATTACCATAAAGCCAACCATGACCATCAATATTGCTGCGAGAATCTTAAACCGAACGGATTTTAAAAAGTCGTTCAAAGGTCGTCACCTTTCATATGCTTGGCAGGTTACCGCCTTTCGTCATTGCCTCGAATTTCTTGCATCAGCGCAAAATTTTCAAGCGCTTTGCCTGTGCCCTCCGCTACGCAATCAAGCGGGTTTTCCGCTATGTGTACAGGCATTCCAGTCTCCTGCGTGATAAGTGCATCAAGACCTTTAAGCAGTGAGCCGCCACCTGTAAGAGTAATTCCGTGGTCGATTATATCGGCGGAAAGTTCGGGAGGTGTGCATTCAAGTGTTACACGAATGGCATCTAGTATGGAAGAAATGGGGTCGGCAATTGCAAGCCGTATCTCTGCGGGGGTAATAAAAATATTTTTAGGCAATCCGTCTACGAGGTTGCGTCCCTTTATTTCGTAATCCTGCTCGTCCTCGTAGGGGTAAGCCGAACCAATTTTCATTTTGATATTTTCTGCTGTTCTTTCGCCGATTAAAAGGTTGTACTTCTTTTTGATATAGGCAATTATAGAAGAATCAAGCTCGTCACCAGCAACACGCACAGAGCGTGACGCCACTATGCCGCCAAGTGAAATTACAGCGACTTCGGTTGTGCCGCCGCCAATGTCGACAACCATGCTGCCTGTGGCTTCTGCAACGGGCAAGTTTGCGCCAATTGCCGCTGCCATCGGCTCCTCGATTATCGAGACTTGCTTTGCGCCAGATTTAAACGCGGCCTCTTTTACGGCGCGTCGCTCAACGTCCGTTACGCCAGACGGTATGCATATAATTACCCTTGGTCTCGTCCAAAACGTGTTCTTAACAGCCTTTTTTATAAAAATTTGAAGCATACTTGCCGTTATGTCAAAGTCGGCGATAACGCCATCTTTTAGCGGTCTTACTGCGACTATTGAGCCAGGTGTACGTCCAATGACCTCTTTTGCCTCGTGGCCAACATATTTAACGGTGTCGGTTCTAACATCAACCGCAACCACCGAAGGCTCGCGCATTATAATGCCTTTGCCTTTCATGAAAATAAGCGTATTTGCAGTTCCTAAATCTATTCCAATGTCCTTAGAAAACATCCTGTTTTCTCCTTTCATTCATCTGATGCAATTCATACTCATACATCATATATTATATCAATTGTTCTTTTCAATAACAACTATTATTATATTCTTTTTGACTATATTTCTCAATATTTTTCTCAAATAAATCTAAATATGCGAAATTTGCGCTATATAAGAGAATTTTTGCGCAGGCTCTTGTACAAGAGGTGTATCGGAAGGCCCATAACAGTATAAAAATTTCCGCGTATGCTTTCAATAAAAACTGCGCCCTTGCCTTGAATTCCGTAGGCACCTGCCTTATCCATTGGCTCGTTTGTGGCTACATATTCAGCTATTTCGCTGTCGCTCATGCTCGCAAAGGTTACGTCGCAGCAGTCCGAGAACACAAGCTCGTCCATTTTGTCAATAACACAAACACCCGTGTAAACCGTGTGGGTCTTACCCGAAAGTTGCCGCAGCATATCACATGCATCGTCGCTATCTTTCGGCTTGCCGAAAATTTTGCCTTCATATACTACAATAGTGTCTGCGCCAATTACTGTGTCATGCGGCCTTGATGTTGCGATTGCCTTTGCTTTTCGCAGTGCAAGCTGCTCGACGGCAAGTCTAGGGTCTGTGCCTGCGTCAATCGTCTCGTCGACGTCTGCTGCCAAAACCACAAAGTCTTCTTTAATCAAGCGCAAAAGCTCTTGCCTGCGAGGTGATGCCGACGCTAGAACTAGCATACATTTCTCCTAACCACAAATAAAGCCGCAGCATTTTTTTCGCCACGACACTTACTTGCCACATTATACCACCGCTATTGTTTTTTCACAATAGACTGAATATGTATAAACTATTGACTTTTTCCATAAAATGAATATAATAATGGTAATAATCCTCAATAGCTCAGTCGGTAGAGCATGCGGCTGTTAACCGCAGGGTCGTTGGTTCGAGTCCAACTTGGGGAGCCAGATGGCAGTATTCTGCTTTGCGCTCGCTTTTGCGGGCGCTTTTCATTTTTCGGTTAGCTCTGGACTATTTTGCAAAAAAGTTGTATTATAGTAGGAGTTGTGATAAAATTTAGTGCTGCAAGGCATATGATATTTTTTTTAGGGAAAATTTAAAAGTATGCAACAGATTGAACGAAATCTGACACTATATCATTAGCCGCACATATTTGGGTGGTGAATCGTTGGTCATTGACATCGCAAAGGTAGAGGCCGCAAGGCGCGGTGATAAGGATAGCTTCGCTCAGGTGTATCAATCAATTGCACCTGATTTGTACAAAGTCGCCTATTACAGCCTTGGCAACTCACACGACGCTGAAGATGCCGTCAGCGAAACGTTTATTGAAGCGTACAAAGGCATCACCAAGCTTCGCGATTTAAGCAGCTTTAAGCCTTGGATGATGAAAATTTTATCCATTCGCTGCAAACGCAAAATCGCAAGCTACGTCAAAAACAAGGTCGTATTCGACATTGAAGATTTTATGTCGACCCTTGCCGACGAATCTGATATGTCCGCGGACATTTCCCAGCAGGTGACAGTCGTCTCCGCAATGTCACGGCTTTCCGCCGAAGAACGCACAATTGTTGCGCTCTCTGTATTGCAAGGCTACACCACAAAGGAAATTGCCGACATATTGGCCACGCCCCAAGGAACAATTAGCTCCAAGCTGCACCGCACACTTGCAAAACTCCGTAAAATGTTAGAAACTTCTGAAAGAATGTAAAATATTTCTCTCGCCCGAAAGAGGATGATGCTTTGGCCGGTTACACAAAAAATCGCGAACAAAACCTAGAAATTAAATATTTGCGCAAGGTGCTCGGTCAAGTTGATAATCGTATTCAACTTCCTGCAAGCCTTGAAGCAAGCGCTTTGCGCGGCCTGCTCGACGAAATTGAGCCGACAAATGTGCGAGAAGTTGCCGCACGTCGACCACGCTGGCTCTCCTTGCAATCTGGTATAGCATATGCTGCCGCATTTGCCTTGATTGTCGGACTTTTCTATGCAACAAAACTCTACCGTCCCGAAATCATTGACGGCGGTTTGCGCATAACCCATCAAGTTCAGTCTAAAGTTGTGCCCTCAACGGCAGAAGCACCAAATGTTGCTGCAAACCTTGATGAAGCCCAAGCAAACTCGGTTGTTGATTCAGCCGCGACACAAGCACCACAAGTTGTTGCCGCTGAAGCCACTGTCACTCCCCCTGCGGAAGCTGATGCTTCTACCGCAAAGTCCGCATCAGCTCCTGCACTAGGTGTAGGTGGTGGCGGTGTGTCTCATGTGTTATTCGAGCAAGACGGCTTGCAATATCGTTGGCGCACAAACGATGCTAATGACCCCGACCGCAGCACGCCAGTCTCACTTGAAGTTATAAATCTTGCATCTGAAGACATCATGACTCAAATAGATTTGCCGTCAGTAGTTGATGTGAAAAGCTGCTTGCTTTCTACAGATAAGCTGATTTTGATAGGCACAAGTGACACGAGTCCAACCGAATTTACCGTGTTGCTTTACAGCTCGGTAATTCCAGTGCCTGATGACAAACCACAAATATTCGTCCAATTGGGCAGTTTTGTTGACGTAAAGTTAAATGAACAGGGTGCCATTATTCATCATGATGACAAAGCATCTCAGCTTTTTATTGATGGGTCTGATGATAGGTTTGTTCCAATATTCTAAATTTACAAAGGGCACAGCGTCTAAAAGCGCTGTGCCCTTGTTGCTACAAGAATCCAAGTGCATACTTTAATTACAAAAAACGCCCAACCTTACGGCTGGGCGTTTTGTATTGCTGAAACTGAAAGCTATACCAATTCGATTATGGCCATTTCTGCGGCGTCACCGCGGCGTGGTCCAATCTTGATTATTCTGGTGTAACCACCTTGACGCTCCTTGTATTTAGGGGCGATTTCATCAAACAATTTTTTCGCGACGTCCTCTTTTGTGATATAAGAGTACACTTGACGCTTGGAGTGCAAGTCGTCCTGCTTAGCCGTAGTAATCATTTTCTCTGCGACTGTGCGGACTTCTTTAGCGCGGGTGACGGTGGTTTCAATCCTGCCTTTTTCAAGTAGGAATGTAACCATCGCACGAAGCATGGCGCGTCTGTGGTCCGTTGGTCTGCCGAGCTTTCTGGTACCTGGCATATTGTTTCACTCCTTCCAAATTAAATGCCCAAGCAAGCCACGCTTGCGGGCTTATAAAGTTTATAGCTGTTCGCAATTAATCTTCTTCGACAGAGAGGTCAAATCCGAGCGAATTAAGCTTGGCGATAACTTCTTCAAGCGATTTTTTGCCGAGATTGCGAACTTTCATCATTTCCTCGGGGGATTTGTACACCAAATCCTGAACAGTATTCACACCCGCACGCTTTAAGCAATTGAATGCACGCACAGATAAGTCAAGCTCCTCAATGGTCATCTCAAGCGCCTTTTCTTTGCCGGTCTCTTCCTTTTTCTCAAGGATTTCGGCGGAGCTCATTTCGTCGGAAAGGTCCACGAAATGGTTGAGTTGTCTATTGAGAATCTTGGCGGCCAGACTCACCGCTTCCTTTGCAGAAATGGTGCCGTCGGTCCAAACTTCCAGTGTAAGCCTATCATAGTCGGTTATCTGTTCCACGCGGGTGTTATCCACGAGGTAGTTCACCTTGAGAAC
>JAVBKH010000255.1:0-13548 GCA_031554155.1 Oscillospiraceae bacterium | reverse complement strand
CGGTATGTTTCAAGACTAATCATTTGCGTGTGCTGCGTGCCCAAATCCTCACCCATCCAGAGGAAATTTATTTCGCCCTTGTGCTTGTCAAGAATTCTGTCGAGTACGGCAATTTCCATATCACAACGTCGCTTGATGTATGCGAGAGCGGCTTCGTCCTCGGTTTGAAGCCTTACCAATGTTTCTTCCATTCCCATTACACGGCCTGTTGAATTAATAATATCGGCAGTGCCGCCACCACCCACATATATTGATTTGCCTTTGTGCCTTGCAATTTCAGCATCAACTGTTTCGTAATCAAAATAGTCGGGGTTAGGGACAGGAAAGCTTGCGATTTCATCATCGCTTGCAAACTCCAACGGGAAGTCACAAAAATCCCAATAGCCGCCAGTCTCATGCTCAACGTATCTGGTATAAAACCCATACACTGGGTCAACCTTTCGATTGGCCAGATTAGGAAAAATCGCAGGCCCGTTGTATTTTGCTTCAACTTGTCGGTAGTCCACACCCAGTGCAACAAGCAAATCTTCGTAAGTTTTTGCGCAAAAATATTCCATCAGCCGCGCATTAATTGCGGGGTTACCCAGATAATCAATTGGCACGCGGTCGGTTTTTTCAAAGGCAAAAGTCTTTTGTACGCGCTCCTTTGATGTCATAGTTTCTTCGTGAAACTTGAGTTGGTTCATGTAAATACCCCCGTTTATCCTTTTGTTGCACCTGCGGTTAGTCCCGCAAGGAAATATTTTTGTACAAATAAAAACATCACGATTAGCGGCAACAAAATTACACAAATTGCCGCGCACATTGCGCCCCAGTCAGAGCCGAATAGCCCCTGAAACGCGAGAAGTCCGCAGGGCAGTGTTACGCCCTGTTTAGTGCCTGATGTGGCAATTTGTGCCCACATAAGCTCTCCCCACATGTAGCAAAACGCAAAAACTGCGCTAGTCGCAACAGCAGGTGTACATGTTGGCAAAATAACCTTTACGAGCGTGGTAAGTTCACTGCAACCGTCAATGCGGGCGGCTTCAAATAAATCCACGGGAACAGTGCGGAAAAAATTGCGCATAACAACAATAGTTAGCGGCAAACACCAGCCAATATATGCAACAATTGTTGGAACATAGGTGGTGTTGATGAACCCCAGACGCACCATTGACATGTATAACGGCATGACGATGGACTCTGTGGGCAGCATAATAACAACGAGAACGATTCCCATAATTGCACCAGAAAACGGAACGTTTAGTCTGGCAAGTGCATAACCCGCGGCGCAGCCTAAAATAAGCACTAAGGCTAGAGCAATGCCTACGACAACAAGACTGTTTAGGAAATATTCGCCTAGATTTCCCATTTTCCAAGCTACCGAGTAGTTTTCTAGGTGAATAGCTTCTGGCCAAAGCCAAAAATTGGACCAGAATTCTGTTTTACTTTTAAGCGACGTTAAAATAACAAAAATCAAAGGATAAATATTTGCAGCAACCAAAAAAATTAGAATTGTGCGAAACGCAACTACTGCTTTTGGACTTTTGGCTTTTGCTTGTATGGGGTTTAAGACATATGTATTAGTACTCATAGACATCTCCCTTTAGCAGCTTTTTAACAAGCAGGGTTAGGACTGCCACAATGACCACAAATAAAACACCAATCATAGCGGAGTATCCGAATTCGTTGTATTTAAAGCCTACATCAAGCATTAAAAGCGGAACGGTACGGGTCATGTCTCCAGGGCCGCCTTTAGTCATAATCCAAACAAGGTCGTAGGTTTTAAATGTAATAATTAGAGTCAAGGACGCTGCAAGCTCAAGCGTTGGCTTGATTAGCGGGAATATTATGTGCGTAATTTGTTTAGCGTAGTTTGCGCCATCTAAAAGAGAGGCTTCAAACAATGCGGGGGGGGACTGCGAGTAAAGCAGTGAACACGAGCATCATCGTGATACCTGCAACGCGCCAGCCTGATGTTATTGCAAGCGCATATATTGCAGTGTTGGGGTTGGAAAGCCAAGCATGCGTTAAATCACCAAGCCCTACCAATCGCAGCAAATTGTTCACAAGGCCAATTTCGGGGCTTAATATAAACGTGAAAAGCAAGCCGACAATTGTCAAAGGTATCATTGCTGGCAAAAAGAAAACCAAGCGATAAACCGCGCCCTCGCGCCGCCGCATTTTAAAAATCAGCAGAGCCAGTACAATACCCAGTACTACCGCCAAAATTGCCGAAATTAAAGCAATAGCAATTGAGTTGGTAAATGAAACCATGGCAACTCTGTCCTTGGCCACCTTTGCGTAATTGTCAAAGCCAGTCCAAGTGGCAGGATTATAACCGTCCCATTTTTGAAATGACAAAATTGTGTTCCAAATAATTGGTATGAGCATGTCGTACACTATAAAAAACATGGCAGGCAGGGTTAATAAAATTCCGATTATGGAGCGACTCGTTTTTTCTTTAAACATGACGCACCTCCCAATTTGCGATATTTTGAAAGGGGAAACGAAATCAAGTCCGTTTCCCCTTTTGGGGTTGCAACCGCAGGTATTATTACTTCTTGATAGCTTCCAAGCGCAAATTCTCAAGGTCCTCAAGCGCCTTCATGCCGTTGTAGAGATACTCGGCAGGCATTTTTGAGTTAAGCATATCATTGATTTGCGGGGAAAGCGCCATTATTTCTGTGGGGTAAACGCGCTCTGTATCCTGTGCATAGTATTTCATATTGGGGTCGCTGCTTGTAACGCCTTGGATAGGAGTAACGGAGCCGTTTGTAACTGCGATTTGTTGAACCTCTGGGCTTGTGAGCGTTTTTAGAAGCTCGATTGAAGCGTCAGGATTCTTTGCGTTTGCAGGTATGAAATAACCCGAGCAACCACCTAGCACATTATCTAGCGGGCCTTGCGTTGGAAAGCTTAAAATTGCTACATCTGTGATGCCAGTGTTTTTGATTGTTGCTGCTGCAAAAGCGTTAACATCAGCTTTCATGGCGATGCGTCCTGCTTTGAATGCGGAATCAATTTCTTCGGGTTGAGCCATAACAGCGCCGTCTCCTGGGTAGGCGTAGTTATTGTCGAACATGTATTTGATTTCATCAAACGCTGTGACTACGCGAGGCTCAAGAATAGAAATTTCGCCCTTGTTGAATTTTTCAAGCTCGGCGTTGTCGTTCCAGATATTGAGCAGCGCATTGCGTGGGAACCAACTAACCCAGTCACTGCGAACCGCTACTGGGAAAGCATCTGTATTTTCTTTGATTTTTTTGCAAGCTTCCATGAAGTCCTTCCAAGACCACGTTCCTGCGGGAAGTGTAACGCCTGCCTTGTCAAGGATTTGCTTGTTTGCTATAATCATGGGATAAATAGTCTCGTAAGGGACATTGTAGACTTTGCCGCCAAATGTTCCGATATCTAGTGAGCCTTCAATCCATCGGTTTTTCCAAGCGCCGCCGTCAGCTTCAAGGTAAGGGGTCAAATCCATTGCCATGTTGCTGCTAACGAAGGTTTGCATTTGGTTGGGCCAGTATAGAGCAAGGTCGCAAGGGTTGCCGGAAGCAATCATGGTTTTGATGGTTTTTTCCATGTTCAGCGCGCCGCCAGAGTCTTTGTCGATGATTTCGTATTGCGGGAGCATCTCTTTAACTTTGGCTATGTACTCTGGATAGCATGCCATGTCGTTATTTTTAATAACTGCGACAAGCTCAATTTTTTCTGTCGAAGTTGCCTGTGATGCCGAGGACGCTGCGGCGGAAGATGCGGGAGCAGCAGACGAAGCTTCCGATGCCGCGGGTTTTGCTGTGCAGGATGCCAAAACCAGCATGGCGGCAACAATTAAGGATATGCGCTTAGCTTTGTTGTTAAATTTCATGAGTATCCCCTTTCAAAATGTATTAATACTAGTTTACTAAAGATTAAACAAAGATTATAGTAGAAAATCCTACAAAAATATGATATATTCAAATATACTAAAAAAATTAAGGAGCTTCACGCTGATATGTTTAAAATATTAGGCGCAACTGTGCGGAATATATCGCTTAAAAAGAAGCTCTTTCTATTTTTGATTTTATTTGTAATTATTCCCCTAATTGGGGTCGGCGCATATTTTAACTATTATTTTGTTAACAGCACGCTTGAAAAATCTTATGAAAGCGAGTTGCTTTCAATACGGCAAACGGAGCAAAGCTTCATGCCAATTTTTATTGAAATTGAGAATATGTCGACTAAAATAATCACAGATGACAATATTCAGAGATTACTGCACTCGCCAAATAGGCTGGAACCAATGGACTATTTTGAAAAGAAAAATGAATTCCTTGGGTGGCTAAAAGGGGAAAAATCCTTTTGCCAATACCTTGATACTGTGCGTATTTTTGCAGGGGACAAGCTTTTTGTTGGTGTAGGCAAAATTGATTCTGATGACGCCGCGCTTCTCAACGAGCTTTCGGAATCTAGCGCGACATCAAAATGGGGGAAAGTGCGCTTGTATAGCTCTCCCCACGAGGAAGGGTTTATCATTCAACGGGTGCAAAAGCTGCGAGACCTCGATAACCCTAGCCATCAGCTTGGCACAATCAGCTTTTCAGTTAAGGAAAGTATTTTTCAAAAGGCGTACTCCTCAATTAATCTTCACAAGGGCAGAAAAACGTATCTCATTGACGAAAACAACGTTATAATATCATCAAACATACAAGATTCGATTTCGCAGATTTTTCCCTTCGGCGATGACTTGGCAAAGTTGAGGGGCGCAAAATACGGGTACTTTAACAGCACAATTGACAACAAGCCGCATGTTGCGTTTTATTACGCAATTTCAGAATCTCCGTGGATTTTAGTGCAATATGTCCCAAAAGAGGTGTTCGTGCCGCTACAGACGACAATAAATTCGGTAATTTTGGCGGCAATATCACTTTGTATATTATTCGGGTTTCTATTCTCAATATTATTGCGGCGCGTTGTATTAAACCCAATCGACGAATTGCTAGTGGAAATTCAAAAGCTTGCCCAAGGCAAATTCGACGTGGCACTTGAAGAAAACGGAACAGACGAAATCAGCCGCATTAGGAGAGCATACACTCAAACGGTTTACGACTTAAAGCAGATGATAGACACCGTTTATATCAGCGAAATAAAGAAGAAAGAAGCGGAGTCTATCGCGCTTGAAGCGCAAATCAACCCGCATTTTTTGTACAATTCCCTCGACTCGATACACTGGCTTGCGATAAAAAACAAGGACTACGGCGTAGCTGAACAAATCGAAGCACTTTCCGAGATTTTCAAGCACGTACTGCGAAAAGGCAAAGAAATTGTGACACTTGCCGAAGAAATAGAGTATGTAGAAAATTATATGTACATTCAACAGGCAAGATATGGGCGACGTATAAAACTGCAAATCAATGTTGCAGACGAAATGTGGAATTGTGCGATACCAAAGCTAATAATTCAGCCACTTGTGGAAAATGCGATTGTTCACGGAATTGAGGGCAAGCTCGACGGTGGCCATGTTGATGTCTTTGTATACGCACATGAAGATGTCTTGCATATTCGCGTTGAGGACGACGGCTGCGATGCGTCCACCGAAGAAGTTACAGCTCTGATTCACGGGCAAAGTGAGGAAAGACGCGTTTCCGCGCTGAAAAATATATATTCCAGACTGATTTTAAAATACGGCGCGCCTTACGGTCTCACATTTAAAAGCGAGAGCGGCAAAACCGTTGTGTGTATTAACCTGCCTAAAACAGAATTTGTTGAGGAAATTTGAAATGAAACTTTTAATTGCTGACGACGACAAGCAAATACGTGACGGAATGCAGGAAGGCATAGACTGGAAATCGTTGCATTTTACCGAGATATACGTTGCGTCAAACGGAGTGGAGGCTTTTGAATTATTCAAAAAGCACCTTCCAGAAATAGTTTTGTCGGACGTTCGCATGTCTGGTTTTGATGGCCTTGAGTTGCTTAAAAAAATCAAGGAGATTGCCCCAAATACTAGGGTTGTAATTATCAGCGGCTATGCCGATTTTGATTATGTTAAAACCGCAATAAGGCACGATGCCGTGGATTACGAATTAAAGCCCATTAAAATTCGAAAACTTATTGCTTTGATTAAGCGATTGCAAGAAGATATCATGAAAGAGCTGCAAAGCGAGGAGCGAATTAAAGAATATAAAGAGGCATATCGCAGGGAATTTATCGAGCATTTTATGCAGGGAACATTGTCCGACCCTAACATTATCTGGGAAAATCTTCTTGAACACTACGGTTTTCGTGCATCGGGGACGATTCACTGTGCTGTGCTTGAGTGCGAATTGCAGCCAGGTTGCACAACTGATAGCGCGCATGTTTGGGAGGTTGTCCAAGCTGTTCTTGATAAGAACAACGACTTCACATTTTTGTCGCTTTTCTACAAAGAGCACAAGATTTTGCTTATTCCTGCGCCTATTTCCGAACTTTTTCGCCTCAACCTCATTCACAGCCTGCAAAGCCATTTGCGTATGATTAACAAAGAGCTTGAAAAAGTCCACGTTTACGCAGGAATAAGTTCAGCGGGAGGCATTCAAGATACATCGTCTTTGTTCGAGCAGGCAAAGTCAGCGTTATCGCAAAAATTCTTTTATGAAAGCATTTATTTTTTCGACTTTATATCCAGTTCAAAAACATGTGATAAAATACAGTTTAATCATGCCGCATTCAAAAATTGCCTGACTGATTCGAACCCAAGCGGCGCAATGCAACTGCTTACAATGTTTTTGGAAGGCAATCAGAATTGGTCGTCATACAACTATGACGGCATTATTAATTTTTGCTGTGATGTAATTGATTCCTTTTTTGCTGCAATTACGCCAATCGGAATTACCACAGGCGAGGAGCAAGCAGAGCTGAAGCGGCAGTTTGCTTCGGTAAAGTACATGCATTTAAGCCAGTGCAGCAATAAACTCTTGCAGCTTTTGACGCAAGAAAGCAACCAGTATTTCAACAAGCAGACTGCGGGTTGCTCGCCATGCATATCGCAGGCTGCATCTTATTTAAACAGCCATTATATGGAAGATTTAACCGTGGAGGTTCTCGCAAAAAAGGTGGGCATTTCCGCAAACTATTTCAGCTCCTTGTTCAAAAAGGAACTTAATTATTCTTTTGTCGATTTTTTAACTATGCTGCGAATCGAACATGCAAAGGAATTAATCCGCAATACAAGCATGAAATATTATGCCGTGGGGCAAAAAGTAGGCTACCAAAACTACGCCTATTTTTCCAAGGTATTTAAAAGCCATGTAGGGCTAACACTTTCGGAATATAGAAGAGAGTGCAGCAAAAAAATCGTTATGCCCTTTTGAAATTTCTGGCCACTAAAGCCGTTATAAAAGAACGGTAAAATAAAACGGTAAAGATGTTGAGGTAAATACATGTTGCTTTCTGGAGAAAAAATTACAAAAAGTTACGGTGACAAGCCACTGTTAAAGGATTGCTCAATATATATAAACGATAGTGAAAAAATCGGAGTTATCGGAAGAAACGGCGCAGGTAAATCCACTTTGCTGAAAATATTGGCGCAGATAGAAACCGCGGATAGTGGCATTGTAACAAAAAATGCAGTCACGCGAATAGGATATCTGCCCCAAAACCCCGAACTTGACGGGCAGGCCACCGTATTGGAGCAAGTCCTGAACACGGTTTGTGCATCACAGGAACCGCTACAGGATTACGAAGCTAAATTCATTCTCAATAAGCTTGGTATCACGGATTTTAGCGCCAAGATAAGTAGCTTATCAGGCGGACAAAAAAAACGCGTAGCAATGGCAAGCACATTGATTACGCCCTGCGAGGCTTTGATTCTTGATGAGCCTACCAACCATCTTGACAATGCGATGATTACATGGCTTGAAGCGTACTTAATAAAATACACAGGCGCTATAATCATGGTAACCCATGACCGATATTTCCTTGACAGCGTAGTCTCAAAAATAGTTGAGGTTGACCGCGGGAATTTATATACCTATGATGCCAATTATTCCAGATACTTGGAACTGAAGGCATTGCGCGAAGAAATAGAAATTGGCAGTGAACGCAAGCGAAAAAGCATACTTAGAAAAGAGCTGGAATGGATTAGCCGTGGAGCAAGAGCGCGCGGTACGAAAAGTAAATCTAGAATTGAACGCTACGAAGAGCTTAGCGAAAGAACTGGCGCAGAAGAGGCGGAAAAGCTCAATTTAAGCTCTATATCTTCACGCCTTGGTAAAAAGATTATAGAAATAAATTCAATCACAAAAAGTTTTGGAGAAAAGCTGATTATAAGCAATTTTGAGCATGTGCTCAACCGTGATGCAAGAATTGGAATTGTGGGGAAAAATGGCTGCGGCAAATCTACACTTCTAGGGCTTATAAGCGGGAGGATTAGCGCAGATAGT
Organism: Oscillospiraceae bacterium; assembly: GCA_031554155.1. Classification (GTDB taxonomy): domain Bacteria; phylum Bacillota; class Clostridia; order Oscillospirales; family Ruminococcaceae; genus WRAV01. Next base: position 5,164 of record JAVBKH010000255.1, on the reverse strand, counting down.
GGCTCTGTTGTGATAGGCGATACAGTCAAGCTTGGATATTTTTCGCAGGAATGTGCAGAAATGGATTTATCGCAACGTGTGATAGATTATGTAAAAAGTTTCGGCGAGTCTATTCAGACGCTCGACGGCACATTGAGCGCAGCTCAACTGCTTGAGAAATTTTTATTTCCAACAGATTTGCAGTGGAACACTATAGGCAAGCTTTCGGGCGGTGAAAGACGGCGGCTGTTCTTGCTTGGTATCCTTGCTAGTGCGCCAAATGTTTTGCTGTTTGATGAACCTACTAACGACCTTGACATTGAAACGCTGATGATTCTTGAAGATTACTTGGAAAACTTTAGCGGAGCTGCAATCGCTGTTTCCCACGACCGATATTTCCTTGATAAAGTCACCGACCATATTTGGGAATTCGGCGACGGTGGCATAATTAAAAAACACCTCGGCGGATATTCGGAATATTTAGTTGAGCAATCTATGTCCTCCGATAAATCAGAAAATAACGACAAAATAAAATCTCCGCCCCAAAACCGAACCTCGTCAATACCCAAAAAGCTGAAGTTTACGTTTAAGGAGCAGCGCGAATTTGAAACTATAGACAGCGAAATTGCCTTGGTGGAGCAAAAGCTTGCTCAAATTGAAAAGGATTTAATAACACAAGCCAGTGATTATGAAAAATTGCAGCAGCTTTTGACGTCGCAAGCCGAAGTGAAATTTGAACTTGAAGAAAAGACAAAGCGATGGTTTTACTTGCAGGAGCTTCATGAGGCAATTGAACAACAGGGCTAAAAATACAGCTTAAATGCAGCGAGCTGGGTTAAGTTTCCGCTTTCAGCAAGGGAAATTATAGAGAAATCGGGCAAAAAAATGGCGCATAGTTTTTTGTACTATGCGCCATCTACGTTTTTATCGCTTAAATGTTCCTTCTATGTTGCTCCAATTTTTATCTGCATAATTCAAAAGATATTCAGCCTGCGACATACTCATTTCTGGGAAATGGAAAAACAAGCTGTGCGAGCCGTATTTTTTCACTAGCCTATCAGCATTTTTTACCCAGTCATCAAATTCACCAGAGTAAACCTTAACCCACAAAGATTTGCCAGCTAATCGGGCTTTGTCGTATATTACGTCCCAATCCTCCAACGTACCGTCTGGGCCATAGTCACCGCTAGTCCATTGTAATGCAGCAATTTCATCTATTTCCATAAGTGCGTCCATATGCTTAATGCTATCTGGTCCGTCTAAATGATACAAAACGGTGTCCAAGCTCTTGGCCTGTTGACTTAGTCATAAATCTAAAATAATGAACACCGCAATAACACAATTGCGAACAATTCGCTCTATTGATGTTTTTGAATTATTATCTGTTCTCAAGTCCATTTTTAACTGGCTCCTCGCAAGAATCATTGTTTATGCCAGATTTACTGTATCCCAAAAGCATAGAATTTAGCCTATTGGTATTGGCAAAAAGCACTGCAGGAATACTCGAAATGGAAGTTTATTCGAGTATTCTGTTATATCGTTCGCAAATGTGATATAATAAAATTTCATTATTATTTGCTAGGAGTACCGCATGAACAGACTGATGAAATCAATTTTAGTTACTTCAATATCAATCGCTTTATTGACGAGCTGTAGTGGTAGCTACATAGTCAAGGATTCCAGAGGTATGGACGTTGCCATAGACAAAAGCCCAAAAAAAGTTGTGGTTATTTCGTCCGCAATGGTAAGTGTACTTGACGAGCTAGGTGTAAAACTTACCGCTACAAATGAACTGGTGCCACAAATAAAACGCGCGTTAAAGACCAATAAAGATGTGCAAAATATTGGTTCAGCAATTAAACCTGATTTTAACGCAATAAAGGGATTACAGCCAGATATTGTTGTAGCAGGCTCGATGTTTGCGAACTTGGCAGGCAAATTTGAAGAAAATCAAATCCCGCTTTGGACTGTAAGAAATCAGACCTGCGACCAAATGATGCAGACAATTCATGACTTCGGTGAGGTGTTCGATAAAAAGCGCGAAGCCGCTGATATGCTTGAAGTTTTTGAGAAACGAAAAATAGCTACCCTCGCTAAATATGAGGGTAAGACACCTCCGTCCGTTTTGATTATCTGGGGAACAGATAACGATTACAGCTTTGCAAAAGAAAAAAGCTTTGTTGGCTCAATTGCCGAAATGTTGGGCTGTCATAATGTCGTAAATGATGCAAATTTTGAGGAAATTATTCCAGGCATGATTGTAAATCACGACGAATCACAAATGAGTAAGCTTAACCCCGATGTAATTCTGCGAATTTATGATGGCGACCATGACAAGGTATGGGGAATATTTAAACAGCTTGATACGCTTTTAGTCGAGGGCGGCTCGTGGAGCCACATGAATGCGGCTAAAAACGGCAGAGTTTATGACTTAGTCGAAGAAGGCTTTGCAGCAAACCCAGGGCTGACAATGATGGATTCATTTGGCAAGGTTGCAAACATGCTGTTCGATGAAAACTATTCCATTAAGCTAACTAAATAAATGCCGAAAAGTCAAAGAGCCAATCCACAACAAATGGATTGGCTCTTTAAACTTATAATATTTAGATTTTAAATACACTGATAGATTCTTTAAGTTTGCCAGATAAATCACGCAAAGTTTCGGCAATTTGATTGACTTCTTCAATGGAATCATTGTTGGTTTTTACATTATGCGCAACTGTATCACCAGATTGATTTATTGATTCAACAGCAGAATGTTGAGTATCCAAAGCTTTTGTGATTTCGCGGGCATTAACTTCGAGCTGACTTACAAGCTCGGTAATCTGCTTGACGTTTTCATTTGCTTCGGATGAAAGCGCCACACCATTTTGAACTTCTATTTTAGTCTCTGACATAAGAGTAATTGTTGTTCCAATTTGCTTTTGGATATTTTCAATAATCTCGGTAATGTTCTTAACTGTTGAAGATGTCTGGTCGGCAAGTGTTTTCATCTCGGTTGAAACAATCTTAAAGCCTGCACCATGTTGTTTACCAACTCTTGAAGATTCAACTGACGCATTGAGTGACAAGATATTTGTCTGCATTGCGATATTGTCGATTAAGCTCACAAGTTCAGAAATCTTCGTTGAGTTAATTTCAAGTTCACGAGCTGCTGCCGTGGTTTTTTCAATATGCGAGTTGATGTCATTCATTGATTTTGTAACTGAGCCGAGCAAATTTGTAGAGGCTTTTGACCTTTTAGATGCGTCATCAACTTGAAGCTGAACAGAATCCATGCTAGAAGTAACCTCGGTACTCATTTGTGTTAAACGCACAACCTGCGTCATTACAGAATCGGTAGAATCAGACAATGACCTTGATGAATTCGATAGAACTTCGAGTAAAGAGTTAATATCGTTACAGCTTATGTATACCGTGTCTGAAACATTTTTGATATCACCAATCATTGAGTGCATACTGCCTGTTAAGTGATTGTATTCGTGTTTTAGGCTGTCAAAGCCCTCTCCGGTGGCATCAATTGACGCATTAAGATTTCCAGATGAAACCTCTTTAATGCTTTTTGCAAAGCGGTCAATCATCTTAATTTGAGATACACGATAGTAATACAACAAGCCAATCAGCATACCAGCAACAAGAGCTATTAGAATCATGTATGCCACGTGCTTGAATAGCAGTGCGCTCAGCGCATCAGCAAACATGCTTTTATCGAAGTAGTAGCCCAGCTTCCAAACGCTGTCGCCATGAACATCTAAATCAAAGCTAACGGTGCTTTCAGGTTCAGATGCAAACATTCCGGGAAGTGTTGCGTTTCGTCTGTCATAAATTTCAACGCCGTAGGTTTCGTTTGTCAAATAAAAATTGCCAAACTTTTCGGGCATTTCAAAGCCCATTTCCTGCGCAGCTTTAATGTCATCATCTGTGATAATCAAAAATGGAACATTGAGCAATTCTGCTTCAACAATGTTATCTCTAAAAATTGCGGAAATAATTCCACGAAATTCTCCAGTCGTACTGTAAAACGGAACAGAATAGCATATTCCGTATGAATCAAGCTCATTACTGTTGGCAATCGACGGAAACTGCGTGTTGTCACATGTTCTGATTGATTCGGAAAATGCCGCCGGAATTTTTGTTATCTCATCAAAATTGAATGTTGGGTATTTTGCCTTTAATCCAGCAATTTGTTTAGGATAAAGCTCATATTCAGCTTCTTCTGATTCCTCTGGGTAATCTGGATTAACGGGGCCTTCTTCTTCGGCAGTTTCCACTTTCGGCTTTTGGACAATAAGCTGGTCGTACATTAAAAATGGAACTTCGCCCTTTGATGCGTCCAACCCCTCAGTAATTATGTATACCTCTGAAACTGCCACATTTGCGGCTAAGTTGTTGTATAGCTGCTGCACTGTGATGTGAGCATCCTCGGAGAAACGTCCCATTTCAACAACGTCTTGCCCCGCTTCTGTGCAGTTGCCGCCCTCAATTTCGCGAACCGACGGCAAAAGTGAAATAGTGCGCGCTGATTCATACATGTATCCAAAGGACTTTTCGAGTTTTTCTTTCATATGTGCATATTCTACATCCATGTAGTCGCTATTGATTTGCTCTATAACCTTGTCACGTGACTGAAAATACGAAATTGCAAAATAGACCAACGCCCCCAAGCTTATTGCAGCGATAAAATAGCTTACATAAGCGAGAAGCCCTCTTTTTGCTTTTGATTTCATTTAACAAATCCCCCATACATATATCTCGAATTTGTGCAGTTGCGAGATATATGAATTGTACCATTTTTTTATATGCATGGCAAGGTGCAAACATATAGGTAGATTTATGGTTGTTGGACATAGCAATACAGATTCATGTGACTCATAAAATATTTTGCGCTTCTAGACTATGAAACATCAGTTTAGACCTTTATATTAACACAAAAAAGTTCCAATCGCATAACAGATAAACCGTTAAAGCCAACATAAACAAAGTTAAAATCGAAAACCGATTTTGCTTTTTGGTAAACTCAAAATGCCTGTGCCGATATCCTCTTATGGGTCTGTTGAAAAACTAATAAAAAAGAAGAAAACGGCAGAGCAAATTGCCCAACCGTTGAAAACTTGGAATATATATCCAGAATCCACCTCGAAAAGAGGCTGCTTATTGGGTTTGGGGCGCACCTCACCCCTGAACA
>JAVBKH010000033.1:0-5491 GCA_031554155.1 Oscillospiraceae bacterium | reverse complement strand
ATTTCGTGATGGCGGCACTGTCAAGGTCAGTCGAACCTTAAAAGAACTTTCCATGAAAATAAATCGAGCGCGTGAACAATTTAACTTTGTAAATGGCCGTGAGCCTGCGGTCAGCGAGCTTGCGGAGATTTTAGGCGTCAGCGAGGAGCAGGTTGTAGACGCTGTGTGTGCCGCAACGCCTCCACTTTCGCTGACTGAAAGCGACGAGGACGGCGGCGGCCAAATTGATTTGCCTGTCGGCTCACCCGAAGAAATGCTTTCCGACATGTTGTCGCTTAAACAGGTGGTTGGTCAGCTCCATTCCGACGACAGAAAGCTTGTATATTTTCGATACATCGACACCCTCACTCAAACAGAAACTGCAAAAAAGCTAGGCATGACGCAGGTGCAAGTATCAAGGCGAGAAAAGAAAATTTTGCAGAGCTTGCGAGAGCTTTTGCTCAAGTGACCTAAAATGGCAGAAGCTTGCCAAAAGCTTTCATCTCCGTTTGCAATATTTTATAATTCGGAAGAATTTTTTCTATTTGCTCGTAAAACTTGGCGGAGTGGTTGTGTTCAAATATGTGGGCAAGCTCATGCACCACAACGTAATCAATCAAGCTTGGTGGCAAGCAAATCAGTCTATACGAAAAACTAATGCGGTTTTTGCCGCTACACGAACCCCACCGAGTCTTGGCAGAAGTTATGGTGATTGCTTGCGGCATTGCCCCCATCTTTGCTGCAAACGATGCTACCCTTTTAGGCAAATACAGTTGGGCTTGCTTCGACAAAAATCTTTTTACTTCAATCTCCCTGTTTTCCTCCGCAATTTTTTCTGGCACATTCAGCTTGTTTTCAATAACTTCAATTTGCCTTGTAAAACTACTTGTACAAATTTCAAGCTTTTCTCCAAGAAAATATAGGCTTTGATTGTCGGAAAACGTAAAACTTTGACGGTTTTCTACTACTTGTATAATTCTTGTGGTATGTTTCTCAATCCAGACGTCGTGGCTTTTGACGAACTCGTCAATATTTTTCTGCGCAACTCGCAAGGGCGCTCGCACAACAAGCTTACCCTCCCGATTAATTTGTATCGACATTGTTTTGCGCTTTGACCGAACAAGCTCATATTCTCGCATAAAATTCCTCGCAGCATTTTTTAATCTAGGTCGCTTCTTCACTGGACAACTGACGCGTAAATCGGTATAATAAATCCATACTATTATACATCAAAAATGGGAGGAATCAAGTGGACATGGGCAAACGTGTTTTATCCTTTGATTTTGGCGCTTCAAGCGGCCGCGCTATGATAGCAACCTACGACGGCAGCCATATTGAAATCGCAGAAATTCACCGTTTTTCAAACGACCCTGTGCTTGTGAAAGGCACATTATATTGGGACGTTCTACGTCTATTTTATGAAATAAAGCAGGGCATAACGAAGGCACACCACGCAGGCGGCTTTGACAGCATTGGTATCGACACTTGGGGCGTGGATTTTGGCCTTCTCGACGAACACGGCGATTTGCTTGAAAATCCAATCCATTACCGCGACAAGAGAAATATTGGCCATGCGCAAAAAGCTTTTGAGAAGCTGCCGCAAGAAAAGTTCTACGAACTAACGGGAATCCAGTTCATGGATATAAACACGGCCTTTCAGCTAAATTCGCTGATTGAAAATAGGCCTTATCTCATGGAGCGCGCAAAGGCTTTGCTATTCATGCCCGATTTGCTCTGCTATTTTTTGACTGGCGAAATGCATACGGAATATTCCATAGCGTCCACAAGTCAGCTCGTTGACGCAAAAACCCGTGACTGGAGCGATGAAGTCGTAAAGTCGCTTAAGATTCCAGACGGACTGCTCAAGCCGATTGTGCCAAGCGGCAGCAAAGTGGGCAAGCTTTCGGCAGAAATTTGCGAAGAGCTTGGTGTGCCAAGCGTGGACGTTATCGCAACCTGTGAACACGACACGGCTTCGGCTGTTGTGAGCGTGCCTGCCACACAAAAAGATTTCATTTACATAAGCTGCGGAACATGGTCGTTGTTTGGCACAGAGCTTGACGAGCCTTGCATCAATGAAAAATCCGCTAAGTACAACATCACAAACGAAGGCGGCTTTGGCGGCACAATACGCTTCCTCAAAAACATTATCGGGCTGTGGCTCATTCAAGAATCGCGCCGTCAGTGGATTCGCGAGGGCAATGAGCTCAGCTACGCTACGCTTGAGAAAATGGCGTTAGCATCGCCTGAATTTGCTTGCTTCATCGACCCTGACTTCCCCGATTTCTCCCCTCAAGGCAACTTACCGCGACGTGTCCAAGATTTTTGCAAACGCACAGGTCAACATGTTCCCGAAACACCTGGCGAAGTAATGCGCTGCATTTACGAGAGCCTTGCGCTTAAATATTGCTATACATATGCGCAATTGCAGGACGCAACGGGTAAGTCTTATCCTGTAATCCACATGGTTGGCGGCGGCACAAAAGATAACTTGCTCTGCCAAATGACAGCCAACGCAACAGGCGCAACTGTCATCGCAGGCCCAATAGAGGCGACGGTGCTCGGCAACGTTGCGGTGCAGCTAATTGCCATGGGCGAGATTAAAGACGTGTGGCAGGCTCGCAAGGTCATTGCCGATTCGCAGCAGCTTATCACCTACACCCCAGACGCCGAAGCAAGCAAAAAATGGCGAGAGGCTTACGAAAAATTCAAGACTGTTTTAGGCTTGCAATAGTCTAAAATCCAATATAAAAACGACCGAAAATTATACTTTCGGTCGTTTTGTTTTGCAATATTACTATATGTCGAATTTGGTCGGAAAATTATTGCACTTTTGTGGACTCCTTGATGTCCTTGAAGCCCTCGCCAATCACTTCGCTTGCATCAAGCGCGAACATAAACGCGGCAGGGTCAACTTCGTGGACGACGCGCTTTAAGTCAAAGTACTGCGCTTTTCGCATCACGCAGAGTACTACAGGCTGCGACCGTTTTGTGAAGCTGCCTGTACCGTCTAAAATTGTGCAGCTTCGTCCAATTCTTTTGGATATCGCATCTGTCAACTCCACGGGATTCTTTGTCATAATCATCATCAATTTGCCTGTGTCAAGGCCGTAAAGTAGGTTGTCGAGCACCGAGGTTGTTGCGAAAATTGCAATCAAACCGTAAAGTGCATTCTCGATATTTCGGTAGACTAGAGCTGCTGTGAGCAGCACAAAAAAGTCAATGCACAGCATTAATCTGCCGACTGAAACCGTTGGAAGTTTTAGCTGAATTAATCTTGAGCCAATGTCGCTGCCGCCTGTGGTGGACGACCGCATAAAAACTAACGCTATGCCCGCACCGTCAATTACGCCGCCGTACAGCGCGGCGAGGAGCACGTTTCCCCTGTAAACTGGCAGCAACAAACTCACAAGCTGAAGCATTAGCGTTAAAATTGCAACACTTTTCATGGTTTTAATTGCAAATGTGCGCCCTAAAAAGAACCACGCCAAAATTAAAAGCGGTATGTTCATTGAAAAGGTCAGCACCGAAATTGGAATACCGAACAAATAATTTCCCATGATAGAAAGGCCTGTAACGCCGCCTGGTGCAATATTATTTGGCGCACTAAAGCATGTTATGCCTATTGCTAAAAGCCCACAACCTGCTATATCATATAAAATATCGGTGAAAAGCAGCTTAGCATCAAACTCTTTTTTAATTGCCTTTGACATTGCCATCGTCAGTATCTCCTGTCGAAATTTGGTCAACTATGGCGAAAAGCTCTGCAATGCGAGCCATTTCGCCCTTCAAATACAAATATCCAAACAGCGACTCCATCGCTGTTGCCTTGCGATATTCCTCGGGCGTGCAGCTTTTTGGCACGCGCGAAGTGTTCGCGTTTCTCCCGCGCTTTAGTATGCTCAATTCTTCGTCGTTTAATGCGGCCTCAAGCATTGGAAATGCGCGAGATTGTTGCGATGCGCAAACTTTTTTTATTGCAAGTTGATGCAATTTGTTTGCAGGCATACTGCCTTTTTCAAGCAACCGTTCGCGCACGAGCAGCTCAAAAACACTGTCGCCGATAAACGCAAGGGCAATCGGGCTTAATTGGCGCGGGTCTGTTGTCGAAAGTTTTAAATCGAGCGTAGAACCGCCCCCTTATCTGATATATTCGAACTCAAAGTCCAAAATGCTAACTGTGTCGCCTTCGTCAACGCCCATTTCTTCAAGCTTATCAATTATGCCAGACGAGCGCAGCACACGCTGAAAATATTGCAGGCTCTCGTAGTCGTCCATGTTGACAGAGCCTAGCACTGGCCCAAGCCAATCCGCTTCGATGATAAAAACGTCGTCTTCATGGGTAATCGTAAATTCGTTTTTCACTTTTGCTAGCAGTGTGTCGCTGTTTGGCTTCTCTGGCTCATACTCCTTTATTGGCGGCAGCTCTGCAAGTCTGTTTGAAACTTCGTAAATCAGCGGCTGTGTTCCCTGCGCTGTTGCCGCCGAAAGTTCAAAGTACACATATCCCAATTTTTCTACGTATTCACGCAACTTTGCGCGATTTTCGTCGGAGGCAATATCGCATTTGTTTGCGGCAACTATCTGTGGCCGTGTGGCAAGCTCCGCGTTGTAATCCACAAGCTCGGCGTTTATTGTGTCAAAATCTTCGATTGGGTCTCGCCCCTCCACGCCCGAAACGTCAACGACGTGAACAAGCAGTCGGCAGCGCTCTACGTGGCGCAAAAATTCGTGGCCAAGTCCCACGCCTTCGCTTGCGCCCTCGATTAATCCAGGAATATCGGCCATGACGAAGCTGCGCTCGTCGTCTACGCGCACAACGCCCAAAACAGGGGTCAAAGTAGTGAAGTGGTAGTTTGCGATTGCAGGCTTTGCCTCGCTCACTACCGAAATTAGCGTTGACTTGCCCACGTTTGGAAAACCAACCAACCCAACATCGGCAAGCAGCTTTAGCTCAAGAACTGCCTCGATGTATTCACCTGGAATGCCGGGCTTTGCGAATCTTGGGATTTGCCTTGTTGGCGTGGCAAAGTGGGAATTTCCCCAACCGCCCTTGCCTCCCTTTGCTATTATCACAGGCTCTTTTCCCGAAACATCGGCGAGAATTCGGCCAGTTTCGGCTTCCTTTATAAGCGTGCCACGTGGTACTCGGATTACCAAATCCTCAGCGCCTCTACCCGAGCAACGCTTTTTTGAGCCTGCTTCGCCGTTTTGCGCTGTGTATTTGCGCTTGTATTTGAAGTCGGCAAGGGTTGAAAGGTTGTTATCAGCGACAAAAACAATGTCGCCGCCTTTGCCACCGTCGCCGCCGTCGGGGCCGCCAGCGTTGACAAATTTTTCACGGTGAAACGTCACAACTCCAGTGCCGCCATCGCCTGCCTTGAGCTTGATTTTTGCTACATCTATAAACATTGCTTCTCCTTTATATTCATTCTTTTTCTTGAGGAGAAAAAGAACCAAAAAGACCTTTTTATGAGACTTTAGTCTTTGTTTTTTGTTTGCATGGCTTATC
>JAVBKH010000134.1:0-2843 GCA_031554155.1 Oscillospiraceae bacterium | reverse complement strand
CAGGCGGCTTGATTGGGTCTGGCTGTATCGTCTGCTCCTTACCGCTTGAGATTGCGGGCTCTTCGATTTCGCTTGGCATGGTAGGCTTCGAACTGCTTGGAATCACATATTCTTTATCGTTTATGGTTTGAACTGTTGGCTTTACCTCTTGGGATTCCTCGCTTGAGGAGGGCAGTGGCCCATCAACAGGCGGTGGCGTTTTTAGCCTTGTGCCAATTAGTGCAAGCATAATCATGCACGCTAGCCATGCTCCTGAAATTACGAGCCATTTTTTGGCTCTATTCGATAGCTTTTTCATAAAATCAAGCCTCCATAATCTCATAAATATACTGCTTCTCTACCTATACACTACCATAATAACATGACAAAGTCTACTGTCAAAACTTCTCAACAAAACCCGCTTGAACCTTGATTTTAAGCGACATTGGGGGTAAAGACTGACCGCCAAAACTTACAGGAACTTCAAGCTTTATCGTGGAATCTGCCATGAATTTTCGTGCATTTGTAGAGTCAGACGGGGCAAGTGGAACGTTGAGGATTTCCACTTGCAAGGCTGACAGCCTGAACTCTGTTTTTCCTTCTGCTGTTACGCTCACATGATATCCGTTGCTTCGGGAAAGACCAAGCAAACCGTCGAGCCGTGAATAAATGTCTCCATAGTCAAGGCTATCCTCGAAATCGTTGTCATTTGGCTGATATCCTGCCGCATAACCCTCACGAACAGAATGGTACACGTCATCGTAGTTGTCGTTGACAGCAGATATTATTGCCGATTGAAGCGCTTCGCGAACGCCTGTCGCAATGATGTTCAGCCGCACATATTCGGATATTGCACAAATTAGCATGAGCATTGTAAGCGTTATGGCCGCAACCAATGGAAAAGCAACGCCAGATTTGTCTTTCAAAATCCTGATTACACTGCTCATTTATGGTACACCTCGCTTTTGCCGCTTGCCTTAGCCGTTAGCGTAATAGGGAAGCTGCCAAAACCGCCGAATAGTCCAAGGTTAGACTGCATCGTGACAGTCACTGTGACTTCCTCATTTAGCTGAATATTCCCTGTCTTTGACCAAGATATATGCGGGTTTAAGCCAGACCGCTCTTTTAAAATTACAGTCCTATTTGTTGTTTCAGTTCCCACTCTGCCCGAAATTTCCGCTTCACGGCAAAGTTCTGTGGCAAAAGTGTCAAGCTTGTTTTTGGCGATGAAAACAGGGAATACTTTGACGCCAAGCGCAACCACAAGCATCACACTTAAAACCAAAACGCACACATCAATATATCCTTCGCCGCGTTTTTCTTTCAGTATCTTTACAATAAACAGTTCACCTCCAAAAGAAAACAAGCGCAATGGATTTTTCATTACGCTTGTAAATATAATGTTGTTCGGCCTACATTATCTGAATGCCTTGCTCGGGTTCCTCGTCGAATCCTTCATCTGGTTCTTCGTCAGGCCCATAGTCAATTTCTTCGTTGCAATTTTGGCTTACAATCTCATATTGATGTACAATCTTCTTGCAATAATCACGCAGCGAGGGGATATTGTCGGTAATTGTACCCCACAAAGTATCAACGTCAAAATCGCCATAGCTGTGCGCGGCAATGTTTCGCATGTTCTTTATCGCTCTCCACGGCATCTCGGAGTAAGATTTTTTAAAATCTTCCGACAAGTGCGAAGTCAGTTCACCGATTTGAAGTATGCACATGGCGGTGGCATTCTTGTATGGTGAACTCTCCTGCAACCGCTCAAAAGAATTGCCAAAGTGCTCGACTGCTTCGTCGATTTGGTCGCAGTACATGACCATTTTCTTGAGGACATCAATGTTTCTGCGGCTATTGCTCATATAACAACACTTCCTCTCCCTTGATTTTATCGACAAATTCTTCGCTTAGAGCCCCAGTTGTAAGAACATCAACCTGAATGTCTAGCTTATCCTGCAAGGCGAGCTGAAAGCCAGATAACTCAAAATATCCTTTCAGTTCGCCCTTATCTATGATTCTAAGGTCAATATCGCTTTTTGGTGTAGCCTCGCCTCTGGCATAAGAGCCGAAAAGGGCAATGCGCTTCACACCGTATGCTTTTGCAATCGGCGCAATACCCGCCGATATTTCCTCAATTGTATATATCCGCTCCGCCATTTTCGTCATCCCTTTCAGCTTTTCTAAGTTAATCATACTCAAAATGGTGCTTTAAGTCAATCCGTCAAAATAGTTTGCCAAGTGAATTTAAAATCTCAAGCGCAATTATTGCAAGATACGTGAGCAGAAAGCACATGAGCATTATAAAAGAAAACACGCGAATTTTAGGCGGAATTTTCTGTGCTTCCTTTTTCAGTTTTTGGAGTTCCATTTGCTTAAAGTCATGCGCCAGCATTTGAAAATAGACCGCACCATCGTCGCCGCGCAAAACTCCAATCAAACCGCGAACTACGTCCGAAAGCTGTGGAGAATTGAGCCTCGCTTCAAACCGAGTCAATGCCGCTTCATAGCTTGATGAGCGCATATCTGCACACAAAATATCAAGCTCTTGCCTAAAATGGACGCCAGCGTTTCGTTTGTAGTTTTCCAGCATTGACAGCACATCTCTGCTGCTTTTTAGCTCCTGTTCAATGGTTGCCACAAAGCGTGGCAAGTCGTTTTCAACTTGCTCACGCTTTGCTCTAAGCTTTTTGTCCGCTTTTTGGATTTCACCAAAATACACAGCTATCGCAAGAAGCATTGTCAACGGCGACAAGATTGGCGCGAAAAACAGGCATGGAATAACAGTTAGCAAGATTAAGCCAGATTTAACATAGGCAAAAGCCAAGTATTCCTCTGGCGACATTGTGATGCCAGATGCTTTG
>JAVBKH010000076.1:0-9039 GCA_031554155.1 Oscillospiraceae bacterium | reverse complement strand
TGTTCGCGAATCAAGTCACTGACGATTTTGCCGTCCTTCGGCGCGTACAGGGTATCATAGCTATATGCGTTGAATATTGCGGAACACTGCGTGAAAAATTCCTTGCTGTCGTCTGAAATCAGCACTTTTATACGAGATGCCACATTTATCACTCCATCGTCTTCCAATATTTTACATCTGGTGTCGAAATAAGATTACCATATATTGGAAATAAATGCAACCCCTTGTCGCAATATAATTGTTTAAATATTATAGCATACTTTTTGTGCAATAAGTCAATAGCTACGCTACAATCTGATTTTCTTCTACTGAATTCAGGATTTTCTGCATATTTTCGGCAAAAATCCCGTATCCGCGAGTGGGGTCGTTGACGAAAACATGTGTTACAGCTCCCACAAGTCTGCCGTCCTGCAAAATAGGCGAGCCGCTCATACCTTGAACAATGCCGCCGCTAATGCTTAAAAGCCGCTCATCTACAACTTTTATAACCATGTTTTTTGTGGGAGTTGTGTCTGCGTAGTTCACTTTTTCAATTAAAATGTCAAAGCTTTCAGGTTTGTTGCCCGAAACTGTCGACAGAATCGTCGCAGGACCAGGTACAATTTCTTGCTTTAGGGCCATAGGAATTGGTTCAATTTCATGAATTGGGGTGTTGAGTACGCCGAAGATTCCAGCCTCACTATTAGTGTAAAGTGCGCCAAGTGGCTCCTCGCCTACAAATGTGCCTTTTAATTCGCCAGGCTTGCCGCTTTGCCCAATGTGCACACCTGAAATATTGACGTCGACAATTTCGCCAGAAAATAGCGGCATAGGCTCGCCTGTGTCAATATCACAAATTGCGTGACCAAGCCCGCCAAAGCTAAGAGAATCGGGGTCATAGTAGGTCATTGTGCCAATACCCGCCGAGGAGTCGCGCACCCAAATTCCAGCCTTGTAGCCGCCGTCGTAATCCGACTGAATTGGCTTTAGGTAGAAATCCATCTCCATATCACCGCGTACGCCTGTGATTTTTACTTCTTCCCCATTTGATTGTGCAATTAGCCTTGCTATGTCGGTGTTTCTGTTAATAGGCATTTCGTTAATGTCTTTGATAATGTCCCCGACCTTTAATCCTGCGTCCTTTGCGGGGTTTAGGTTTTGTGTCCCTTTTTGAATATCGCTTAGACCAACGACCAAAACACCGTCAGTATGCATTTTTATGCCGAATGCGCAACCACCCGGCACAACCATTTTGCGGTCGACTACTTGCACATTGACTTGCTTAATTTGTACTGTATTAAATAGCTTTAGATTTATATCATACCTATTACCAGTATTATCAGTAATAACAGGCTTAACACCGTTATCAAGATTCATTTTACTAACAGAAACATGTGGGCTTACAAAAAACTCTTCGCCTGTGGTAACATAGAAATCATCGGGCAAAATAGCTTGCGCATGAAGCGTTAGCGAAAGCAAACCCATTATAAAAAGCGAGAAAACTCCCGCAAAAGCTTTGTAAATTTTCATTTGTATGCTTCTCCTGTTCAAAATAGAAACTCCTAAAGTACTTTGCCACCTTTCGGAAATAATATGGTTGTAAAAATTATCTCAAATTAGAATATCTTTATCAAAGCTCTAGTATTTACAAAAAAGGATAAAATGATACAATTGTATAATCGGGTGAAAGGTTGTGTTGACATGCGCGTGGGAATTGTTGGTTCAAGAAATTGCAAGAATTTTGACGAAAATGTTATTAAGGAATACTTGCCACAAGATTGCACTGAAATCGTGAGCGGAGGAGCAGACGGAGTTGATACCTACGCCGAAAAGCTTGCAGTTAAGCTAAATATTCCTTTGAGGAAATTTTTGCCAGACTACGAGAAATTCGGTCGACGCGCGCCCCTTGGGAGAAACCTTACAATTGTGCAAAACTGCGACAATGTGCTTGCTTTTTGGGACTGTTACTCTAGGGGGACAGCTCACACAATTAACGCCTGCATAAGGGAGAATGTGCCTATCAGAGTGATTCCAATTGCGAAATAATATTTGAAATCTTTATGCTATATCTTGAAAAATTGCGAAAAGTAGAGTAGAATGAACTGATATGTTGCTTAAAAAAATACTCAAATTAGTTTTTGTAACATACGTGGGAGTTAGCAATGTTAGATTTTGGAAAAACAATAATTATAACAGGCCATTATGGCAGCGGCAAAACAAATCTGGCGCTGAATCTCGCTCTTAAACTGCGACATGACGGCCAAAGTGTGACGCTTGCTGACCTTGATGTGGTCAACCCATATTTTCGCACAGCAGACTTCAAAGAAATTGCGGAAAATCATGGAATAAGCTTGATTGCGTCGGACTACGCGAACTCTAACCTTGATATTCCGGCACTTTCTGGGAATCTCGACGCTAAAATTAACTCCAGTGATACGCTAATTATTGATGTGGGCGGCGACGACGCAGGTGCGCATGCGCTTGGAAGATACGCACCGCGAATTCGAGAAAAGCCCTACACAATGCTATACGTTGTCAACTCTTATCGTTATTTGATGCAAAATCCAAGTGATTGCGTTGAGATGCTGCGCGACATTGAAGTAGCATCAAGACTCAAAGCGACGCACATAGCGAATTGCTCCAATCTGGGTGCAGAAACCACGGCGGAGGACATAATAAAGTCGCAGGAATACGCAGAAAAAATTTGCGAAATTGCAGGCATTCCCCTTGCGCTAACTGCCGCCGAATCGGGGCTTGCCGATAATCTAAGCATGGTACGGGAACTTTTTCCCGTAAAAATATATGTGAAACCCCCATGGAAAAATTGAGGAGGCTTGACTTATGGCTAACAAGGTTACTATTGACGAAAATGTATGCAAGGGCTGTGGACTTTGCGTAGTGGCTTGCCCTAAAAAAATAGTCGTGATTAACCGCGCAAAGCTCAACAACAAGGGATATAATCCCTCGACAGTAGAGAATATGGAGAAATGTATTGCGTGCGCAATGTGCGCAATGATGTGTCCCGACAGCGCTATAAAAGTGGAAAAGGAGTGAGCAAAATGGCTGAAAGAGTTTTAATGAAAGGCAACGAAGCCCTTGCCGAAGCGGGAATTCGCGCGGGTTGCCGCCATTTTTTTGGATATCCGATTACGCCGCAGACTGAGGTTTCGGCCTACATGAGCAAGCGTATGCCAAAAATTGGGGGCTTGTTTTTGCAGGCAGAATCCGAAATTGCCGCAATTAATATGGTTTTAGGCGCAGCCGCAGCAGGCAAACGCGTCATGACGTCCTCGTCATCTCCTGGTATTTCGCTTAAAAGCGAGGGAATCTCCTACATTTGCGGCAGCGACCTGCCTTGCGTAATCCTCAACATACAGCGCGGCGGCCCTGGACTTGGCGGAATTCAACCGTCACAGGCAGACTACAATCAAGCCACAAAAGCCCCTGGCCACGGTGATTTGCACGTAATTGCGTTTGCACCGTCCACTGTTCAAGAGATGGTCAACCTTGTTTTCCAAGCATTTGATTTGTCAGAATATTACAGAATTCCTGCCATGATTCTTGGCGACGGTCTGCTTGGCCAAATGATGGAGCCTGTGGAGTTTCCCGACGGCGAAGTCAAGCAATCTGACAAGCCTTGGGCAACAACAGGCCACCAAAATCAGCGTCCTCACAATGTTGTCAACTCGCTGCACCTTGTTGCAGACGAGCTTGAAAAGATGATAAACGAGCGCTTTGAGCGTTACGCAGAGCTTGAAGCCAAGCATACACAAGCAGAAAGCTACCTCACAGACGATGCCGACATAGTTTTGGTGGCGTATGGCGCGTCTGCGAGAATTGTCCGCAGTGCTGTCAACTCCGCGCGTGAGCTTGGAATTAAAGCGGGACTTTTGCGCCCGATTACGCTTTGGCCTTTCCCAAAGAAAGAGCTTATTAATGCAACAACTAACGCTAAAAATGTTCTAGTCGTTGAAATGAGCAAGGGCCAGATGCTGACAGATGTTCAATTATCACTAGAATTCAAGAAGCCTATTAACTTTTTTGGTCGCACAGGCGGCGTGATTCCGACCCCCGACGAGGTTCTTTCGCAAATCAAAGCAATCACGGGAGGTGCAAAATAATGACCACAGTCTACGAAAAATCCAAGGGCCTTACAAACGTGCCGCTTAGCTACTGCCCAGGCTGCACACATGGCATTATTCATAAACTTGTAGCTGAAAGCATTGTTGAGCTTGGGGCTGCTGGTCGCACCGTTGGCGTTGCGCCTGTGGGCTGCTCCGTTTTGGCGTACAATTTCTTTGATTTTGATATGGTACAAGCTCCTCACGGTCGCGCTCCCGCAGTTGCAACGGGACTTATTCGTGCACTGCCCGACAATGTTGTGTTCACATATCAAGGTGATGGTGACCTTGCTGCTATTGGTACAGCAGAGACAGTACATGCAGCAAGTAGAGGTGAAAATATTGTCATAATCTTCGTAAACAATGCGATTTACGGCATGACAGGTGGACAAATGGCGCCTACTTCGCTGCCAAATCAAGTTACACAAACTTCGCCATATGGCCGTGACACTGCCGTTGCAGGCAACCCAATTCGCGTTTGCGAAATGCTTGCCACACTTGATGGAGTTACACTTGCACAGCGTGTAGCCGTGAACAACGTGCCGAATATCCGCAAGGCAAAGGCAGCAATAAAAAAAGCCTTTGAGAATCAGATAAACAAGCGGGGTTTTTCTATTATTGAGGTGCTTTCCACTTGCCCCACAAACTGGGGACTAACCCCCGTTGAATCCTTAGATTGGCTTGCTGACAACCTTGTTCCGTACTATCCACTTGGCGTGTTCAAAGACAAAACCGCGCAAGGGGAGGGCAAATAAATGACTAATCTCAACATGATTTTTGCGGGATTCGGTGGTCAAGGCATTCTTTTCACAGGCAAGGTCGTCGCTTACGCAGGCCTAATTGATAACAAAGAAGTTTCGTGGCTACCGTCCTACGGACCAGAAATGCGCGGCGGCACAGCGAATTGCAGCGTTTGCATTTCCGATGCGCCCATCGGCTCTCCGCTCGTGACAGAGCCAGACGTCCTTGTGGCGATGAACGGTCCGTCTTTTGATAAATTTATCGGCACAGTGAAAAAAGGTGGCAAGGTCATCATTGACTCTACGCTTGTTGAGCGCGAATGTCCTCGCGATGACATCGAACTTTTTGCGGTGCCTGCATCACAGCTTAGCAACGACGAACATCTTGAGGGAATCGCCAACATGATTTTGCTCGGTAAAGTCGTCAAAGAGACAGGCGTTGCAAGCATGGAGACTATTGAAAAATCAATTCATAAATGTGTTCCCGCGAAAAAAGCAACTTTGATTGAACACAATATTCGTGCAATCAAGCTTGGAATGAGCTTGTAGGCAACAAAGATTTAAACTAAAATTTTCGAGCATGTCATTTGACATGCTCGAATTTGCTAGGAGACGAGACTATGCTCCACTTCATACTTGGGGTTGCAGGGACGGGAAAAACCGAAAGAATCATGGAAAATATACGCGCTGCCGCCGAAAAAGGGGAGCGTGTGGTTTATCTTGTGCCCGAGCAATACTCGTTTGAGGCGGAGCGACAGATTCACAGGAGACTTGGCGGCAAGCTTGCGCTCGGGGTCGAAGTCTTGAGCTTCACGCGCGCTGCAAACAGCATTTTTCGCGCGTACGGCGGACTTGCGGGGGTTGCTCTTACAAAAACGGCGAAGTATTTGTTGATGTCAATTGCGTCAAGTGAAGTGACGGACAAGCTGACAGTATATCGAAAAAGTGTTGCGAATACGGCATTTCTTGAAACTTTGGTGCAAACCTGCGGCGAGTTTAAGTCGGCAGGCCTAACACCCGAATCGCTTTCGGATTCAACAAAAAAGCTCCACGATGAGGCCTTGCGAAACAAGCTTGACGAGCTTGCGGTGATTTATTCGGCGTATCAAGCTTTGATTGCGCGCGGCTACAACGACCCCGACGATGACTTGATTCGCGCCTGCGCTCATCTCGAAAACAACGCTTTTTTTGAAGGCGCTCATGTATTTGTGGACGGCTTTGCAACTTTTATGGCGGCTGAATTTGAGTTTTTGGGGCACATAATTGGGCAGTCGCGAGAGGTTTATTTTGCGATGACTGCCGACGAAGTTTACGATAATCAGCGAGGAATTGGCGTGTTTTCTGCGGCAAAATCCGCTATGGCAAGGCTTAGCAGATTGGCGGCCAACGCCAATGTGAACGTGGACGAAGCCGAAATTCTGGCTATTCCACACCGTTTTTTGCATAGTGAACTTGAGTATCTTGCGAAAAACTTTATGCAGCCCGCGCCGCCGCCGTATTCTGGGGAATATAGCGGTGCGTTGAGACTTTATTCGGCAGCAGACGCCGCAAATGAGCTTGACTTTGTTGCAAGCGAAATCTCGCGACTTGTGCGTGAGAAAGGCTTTAGTTACAACGAAATTGCCGTAGTTGCGCGCGACCCTTCAACCTATTCCTGCGCGATAGAGTCAGCTTTTTCGCGACATAATCTACCGTTCTTCATGAGCATAGCCGAAGATATTGAGAACAACCCGTTGATTAGTTGTGTTCTTGCTGCAATTAATGCGGTGCGAAGCGGGTTTGACGCTACATCAACCCTGCTCTTTGCGAAGTCTCCGCTACTTGGCGTTGACGCTGCGGAGATTGCAGTGCTTGAGAATTATTGCTATTGCTGGGGCGTTCGTGGCGCGCTTTGGTCAAGCAAATTTGGCGGCAATCCACGAGGCTTTTCAAGTGTGTTGTCTGAACATGATGTTACTTTACTGGAAAGTATAAATATAACACGAGATACAGTAATAACACCGCTTTTAAATTTACAAACGGCCATGAAAGAGCCTAATGGTTCAAGCTTTGCAAAGGGAATTTTTAATTTACTTTGCGAGATTAACTCTGCTGAAAATATTGAGGTTTATGCGAATACATTGGAAAATAGTGAAGCTTTTCTTGCTGAATCCGCTCAAATGTGGGACGCTTTGATGGGAATTCTCGATATTTTTGGCACTGCGCTAGGTTCGTACAAAATGACGGCGGCTCGCATGTGTGAGTTGTTTAGACTAGCCGTGAATGCCGAAGAAACCGCATCACGACCACAAACTCTCGACCAAGTTCTAATCGGTGGAGCGGACCGAATTCGTCCTGACAAAGTTCGGGCTGTATTCGTGATTGGAGCAAATGAAAATGTTTTTCCCGCGCAGTTATCGGGTTCAGGAGTGTTCAGCGACTCCGAGCGCAGCGCGCTGATTGAAGCAAACATAGAGATTTCTGCCCCAACTCTGCAAAAGTCTGTGCTTGAAAAATATTTTGCATACATTTCGCTGACTTTGCCTTCGGAATATCTTTCTGTGAGCTTTTCGCGTTCGGATTTGAAAGGGCGTGAGATGCTGCCCTCGGTGATTGTTGCGCAAATCAAAGAACTTTTTGAGGGATTGCCAAAAGTGCAGGAGGACAAACTTGCGGGAATTTCTACCACACGTTCTGCGTTTGATGCTCTTGCAAAAAATTACCGAGTCGACACCGAATTTGCAGCTACGTTGCGCGAGTATTTCACAGATGGACACGAAAACAGAGTGCTCAAGCTAATGGAGCAGGCAATTGAGCGTCGGCAGCACCAAATCATGGACACAACAGCCGCAAAGCAACTTTTCGGCAGCTTTATGCGGCTTTCGCCTAGTCGAATTGAACGTTTTTATAAGTGCCCATTTTCCTATTTTATCTCGGACGGGCTGCAAATCCGCGCAAGGAGCAAGGTCGAGTTTAGTGGCTTAGAATCAGGTTCTGTGATGCACTACGTTTTGCAAGTTATGCTGCAAAGACACGGCGGCAAGGGGATTTCGCAGCTAACTGACAAACAAATGAACGCTGAAATCGGGGAAATAATACGAGAATACCTAACAGACAGGATTGACGATGTTAACAAGCTGCCTGCTCGCTTGAGGTTCCTTTTCAAGCGACTTTCTGGCATGTTGACGCGACTTTTGCGCAGGCTCGGTGAGGAATTTCTTCAAAGTAGCTTTGAGCCTGCGGCTTTTGAGCTGCCAATAAAATTGGGAGAGAAAATCGAGCCGCTGCGACTTGAAACCGCCGACGGCACAAGCGTTGTGGTTGAGGGCGTTGTTGACCGCGTAGACGTGATGAACAAGGGCGGAAAGCGCTATATTCGAGTAGTTGACTACAAGTCTGGGGTCAAAGATTTTGCCTTGCACGATGTTTTGTATGGTCTTAACATGCAAATGCTGCTTTATTTGTTCACTATAGCTAATAATGGTGTCGACGAGCTTAGCGATGCAATCCCAGCGGGAGTTTTGTATATGCCTGCTCGTGAAAGATTTGTAAGTGCAGCGCGTGACTCCGACGCAGCGGAGGTGCAAAAGACCCGTGAAAAAGAGTGGAGAATGAGCGGGCTATTGCTCGATGATGACGATGCGCTTCGCGGAATGGAGCGAGACATTGCGGGCGTGTATATTCCCGCAAAGCTCGACAAATACGGCAATTTTGATGCAGCGTCATCGCTTGCAAGCCGTGCAGAGCTAGGCAGTTTGGCGCGCAAGGTTACTGAACAGGTTGCGCAAATGGCGGAGCATTTGGCAAACGGCCAAATCAAAGCATACCCAATCGAGGAAAACGGGTGCACAGCTTGTGAATATTGCGATTATAGTGCGATTTGCGGGCGCGAAAGTGGAGATGAAGTGAAGCAAATTTCAAAGCTTGATAGGGAAGACGTTTTCAAGCTTTTAGCAGAGGAGGAGCAAGATGGCAAGGCTTTGGACTAAGCCGCAAAATGACGCAATAACCGCGCGTGGCGGCTCTTTGCTCGTATCTGCGGCGGCGGGCAGCGGCAAGACGGCAGTTTTGGTCGAGCGTGCCGTGACGCTTATTTGTGACGAAAATCACCCAACTGATGCTGATAAACTGCTAATCGTGACGTTTTCAAACGCTGCTGCTGCCGAAATGAAGCAAAAAATGAGCGCGCGACTTTCCGAAATGATACGCGAAAAGCCGCA
>JAVBKH010000217.1:0-2803 GCA_031554155.1 Oscillospiraceae bacterium | reverse complement strand
TGTAAAGCTTGTCACCTTGATTTCTCCTCCTCCAAGCGAATTTCTGCGGCAATTTGTGAGATTTTGTTTAGCCTGTGATGAAGCCCAGTACGGCTTATAGTTGGGCTTGAGATTTCGGAAAGTTCACGCAAAGATGATTCTGGGTTGTCCAGTCTAAGCCTTGCAGCAGCAAGCAAATTCTTCGGCAAGCTTTCTTCGCCAACAGCTTCAAGAACAAGTTGAATATCCTCAATTTGGTTTGAGGCTGCCGCCACAAGTTTGTCAATATTTGCGGTCTCGCAGTTTGTCGCGCGATTTGCAGAGTTGCGCACGCCTTTAATCATTTCAATATCAATCATAGCAAGGCAGGATTTTGACGCACCAATCAGTGTAAGCAAGTCCTCAATTTGTGCAAATTCTTTGTAGTAAACAACAAAGTTGCTGCGTCGTGCGGTCATTTTCGCCTCAAACAGCACAGTGTCGAGCATGGCTTTAAGTTGTTCACACAGGTGCTTTTCTCGCACAACAAACTCGACATGATAGCTTTTTTGCGGGTCGGTAATATTGCCGCAGGCAAGGTAAGCACCGCTTAAAAAAGCGCAAATTTGCTCCTGTGAATTCAAAATCTCTTGATTAATTTGTCCGTCATGATGTCCAAAAAATTCAAGCAGCTTCTCTCGGTCGCGGTGCTCACCTAACTTGACGCCGTGGAGTATCTTTTTATTTTGCAGACTTTCTTGCGAAATAATTGGTACGTCTCGTCCAATAAAATCCTGTATGAACCAAGTGAAAAGCCTAGCAACCTCGGCGTTTTCGCTCGAAAGCGAAACTGACGACGCAGTAAAGCTTTTGGAAAAGGCAAAAAGCCCGTAAGCTTGCGCTTTTTTGTAGCGCGTGCGCATAGGCTTGTTTTCAAGAATCTCGGTTTTTAGTTCGGTTGAAAAGGACATAAATCTACCTTTGCTATTTTTCCCAAGGTGGTTTCTCGTCTTTTATATCCCACGAGTCAATGATTTTATGATATTCTTTGGCTTTAGCTACATTTTTGCTGTGAACAATATTGTTTTCTGGCATTGTTTCAGACACGGAATTGCGCTTGCGATAATTTCGCCATACGATTTTACCAACAATAACGACAGCAACTACAGAAAAAACAATTTTTCGCTCAACTGTATCTTGGCTGAAAATAATTGGCAGCAGGAGAATAGCAGCAATAACTGATTGAACAGAATTCAATACTTTCCATTTACGCTTTTGGGGGTCGTACTCTGTGTCTGCCAAAACGTCCACTGGTTCGTTTGATTTATACATTAAAGCTAACAACCTTTACACCTTATTTGCCAAGTTGATATGGCGATGAAAGGTCGCTGGTGCAAGTTTTTGTGAGCGCAAATGTTCCGCTAGAATCTCCGCAAAAACCACCGAGCGATGCTTGCCACCTGTGCAGCCAAATGAAATCACAAGACGGCTCTTTCCCTCTTGAATATATTGCGGAATTAAGTAGTCGAGCAGGTCGAAAAGTCGTGGAATAAGCCCCTGCGCTTGCTTTGAAGACAGCACATAATCTCGAACTTCGGGGTGGAGGCCTGTTTTGTCGCGCAATTCGGGAATGTAAAAAGGATTGGGTAGACATCGGACATCAAAGACAAGGTCGGAATCGGGCGGCAGGCCATGCTTAAAGCCAAATGATGAGCAGGTTATTGCCATGTTTCCGTGTGCTTCGCTTGAAAAAAGCTGCACAACAATAGTCTTTAGCTGACTACGCGTCACCTCGGAGGTGTCAACCACGTAGTCTGCGGCTTCACGGACGAATTGGAGCAGGTTGCGTTCTTCCTTTATTGCAAGGTCTAGCGACTCCACTTTTTCCGACAGCAGTGGGTGCAAACGTCTTGTTTCCTTGAATCGGTGAATCAAAACTGCGTCGGAGCAGTCAAGCAACAGCGTTTTGTAGGTGTAACCTAGCTTTTTCAGCGAGTCAAGTCCATTTTGAAAATCCGCGAACATGGCACGGCTTCGAGAGTCTACAACCAAAGCAATATCTGAAATTGCGCCATGAGATTGTGCCGAAAGCTCTGCAAATTTTGTGAGGAGAACAGGCGGCACATTGTCCACGCAGTAGTAGCCCAAGTCCTCAAGACAGTCAACAACTTCGGACTTCCCCGCTCCAGACATTCCCGTAACAATCAGCAAATTCATGGGTTTATTACCTTCACTTCAGGTTCAAGCTCAATGCCTGTTTTTGCTTTTACCTCCGAAATCACAAATGAAATCAAATCAAGAACGTCCTTGCAGGTGGCGTGACCCACGTTGACCACAAAGCCCGCGTGTTTTTCGCTAACCATAGCACCGCCAATTTTTCTGCCTTTAAGGCCACATTGGTCAATTAATGCCGAAGCGTAGCCGTCTTTTGGCCGTTTGAACGTACTTCCCGCGCTTGGCAGCTCAAGCGGCTGCTTGTCGTGTCTGCGTGACATAAAGTCGTCCATTTTATTTTTGATTTCACTAAAATTGCCTTTTTGCAGAGTGAAACGCGATTTAGTTATGATGTAATTTTTGTCGGTATAAGCGCTAGGGCGGTAGCTCAAAGCCATATTTTCACATGTAAAGCTTCCAAGCTGTCCATCTTCATCAATGTGAAAAGTCTCTGTTAAAACGTTTTTCATCTCGCCGTCATATGCACCCGCGTTCATATAAACGCCGCCGCCCACACTGCCAGGTATGCCATAGGCAAACTCAAGGCCAGTGAGCGAATTGCCCAAGGCAAACTTTGTCAAATCCTTGATTGTCGCTCCGCTATCACATTCTATTGTGCAGTCATCAATTA
>JAVBKH010000083.1:0-14791 GCA_031554155.1 Oscillospiraceae bacterium | reverse complement strand
CGACCTAATTATAACTTTGAGCTTGCTTGGCGTGGTTGTGCGGCTTGGTTCAAGCCCGCAAAAATCCAACCATTCACTCCAACGCCGTATTCCAAACATTTTTGAGACTGTCACCCAGCTTGGTCTACCCTCTTTTCTATTTCGGTTGTATTCATCACCGATTGGTTTTTCAAGCTGTATGTATTCTTGGGTAAACAATTCTTTCCAATGCTCTTTTGGCTTTAATAATGCGCTTTTTCTTGTCATAAGGCTTAATCCCCCTTGTAATTTTCACCTAATGACCCTTATCGGCACTGCGTACGTTGAAAATCTGACATTATGGCTAGTATCAAAGTTGTCTATGGATTTGATAAGCCCTATGCACCCCACCTGGAACAAGTCATCGAGATTTTCTCCACGATTAGTAAATTTTTGCACTACGCTAAGTACAAGTCGCAGGTTTCCGTTTACAAGCTGTGCTCTTGCGTCCTCGTCGCCGTTTTCGCGAACGCGCTTCAAAAGCTCAACCTTTTCGCTTTCTTTTAGCACCTTTAGCTTGGATGTATTGACCCCGCATATTTCAACCTTGTTAATCAAACAAAGTTCCCCCCATCCAATTTAAATACTTCAAGAACAGTATTGTCAATCTTGGATATGGTAATGCAGATATAATTATGGGAATTTTTTCATTGACAAATCCTACTATAAATGAAATAATTACTGTACAATAATTTTCGAAATGAGGCTTATTATGAAAATAGCAATTGGCAACGACCAAACTGCCGTAGAGATGAAAACCCAAATCTCGGCATATTTAAAGGATAAAGGTCATGAGGTTATAAATTTTGGAACAGATGAAACTGTAAGTTGCGACTACCCTATTTACGGCGAAAAGGTGGCAATGGCGGTAATTGATGGAGTAGCCGACTGCGGAATTGCAATATGTGGAACGGGCGTAGGGATTTCACTTGCAGCAAACAAAGTTCGTGGAATACGTGCGGTAGTTTGTAGCGAGCCATATTCAGCCAAGCTTTCAAAGCAGCATAACAATACCAATGTACTTTGTTTTGGTGCGAGAGTAGTCGGCACAGAGATGGCCAAAATGATAGTCGATGCTTGGCTTGACGCCGAATTTGAGGGCGGTCGCCACCAGCGACGCATTGATTTAGTTATGGATATTGAATCCAGAAATTCTTAATAAGTAAAACAAAATCCCCCGCTTTTGGCGGGGGATTTTTGCTATGATATTCTTTCAAGCTCTTTCTTCAGACGCTTTACAATGCGCTTTTCTAGCCTTGAAATATAAGACTGTGAAATTCCAATTATATCGGCAACTTCTTTTTGCGTGCGCTCTTCTCCGTCCACTAAGCCAAATCGAAGCTGCATAATTCGTCTTTCTCTCTCGCCGAGCTTGCCGACGGTCTCAAGCAAAATTCTTTTTTCTATTGCCTGCTCAATGGGACGATTAATGCTGTCAACATCTGTGCCTAAAATGTCGGACAAAAGAAGTTCGTTTCCGTCCCAGTCAATGTTGAGTGGCTCGTCGATTGAAACTTCGTTTTTTTGCGACTGACATTTCCTCATGAACATCAAGATTTCATTTTCTATGCAGCGTGACGCGTACGTCGCAAGCTTTATCCCACGTGATGGGCAAAACGTGTTTACAGCTTTGATTAACCCAATTGTGCCAATGGAAATCAAATCTTCCACTCCAACGCCGGAAGACTCAAATTTCCTTGCAATATACACCACAAGCCTCAAATTATGGACGATTAACGCTTGCTTCGCGTCGTCATCGCGGTTTTCAAGCTTGATAAAGATATCAGCTTCTTCCTCTCGGGAAAGGGGTGCAGGCAATGTATCAGGCCCATTTATGTAGTATATTTTCGTCCTGGCAAAACGTTGAAGCAGCTTTTCAATTAATTCACCGAATGACATTCTTTGCATAGTTTTCATTAATGTGGCACCACCATTATTGTATTTGTTTTAAAGCCGATTAAATCGGGATTTAATATGCAGCTATATCTTTCGTCGCCAATTTTTTCCGATGACAACCCGATGTAGACTTGCTCAATTTTTAGCTTTTCTGTCGAAGTCTCGATAATTATGTAGTCTGCCTTGAATGCGGCCAATACTCCCGTACCGCCTACATTTGAATATGGAATCATTCTTACGTTAAGTCCATGACCATAGATATTTGAGTTGAAAATTTTGCCGCTTTCCACTGCGCTTACTAAATCTATTGGCAAAATTGTGTAAAGCAGTGAAGCTTGACATACTATGACAGGCGCATTGCTAAAGGGTTCTCTTAGATGATTCCCTGTGTCAACTAGCCCATTAATTTTCACAGACAAGTTATCTCTAAAAATTGTCACCTTATAAATCGTATGGCTAAATTTGTTGCCTTTTGCAAATCTGCTTGCAATGCTTATAAAAGCATATGCGACAATTGTCGTTACAATTAACAAAATCGACGAAATATCAAAATAAACTACACCGTTATAGTAAGTCATTCCGCTTGGAGTGAACATCAACCATACTCCAAGCATCACGCCAGCAAAAGCAAAGCTCACTGCAAAAAAAAGAAATAGCTGCTTGAAAAAAACTTTCACAGTTATAAACGAAAACGCAATTAAAACAATTGCTGACGACGTTACTAGCTTAATAAGTATTGAGATAAAAAATCCCATAAAAGGTAAAAAAATAGTCAGCGCGGTAATTGCTCCAAATAGTGCCGCAGCAACTATTCTGCGCCTTTTCACTGACCTTCCTGTAAGCTTGCCTGTACAAATTATTATAAGCATATTTATTATGTAGTTAGTCACAAGAAGAACATCAACGTAAATTCCCTGCTCCATTCACCCGCTCCCTTTGATGCTGTAGCATGTTCCTATCTGATTATAGGTTTTGTACAGCCTAATTTTTGTCGTAAAATGTGGTCGGTTTTATAAAATGGCCAATATTGTAACAAATCGTATGAAAACACATACACTATTAATGGAATTAAAAGTTATTTTTGAATAATGGAGTTGATTGATATGCCAAATTCATGCAGTTGCAATTCCGGCAGAAGACGTAGACGACGCGGAACAACCACAGCCGCGGTAACTGCCGCAACCCAGCCAACGACAAACACAGTGGTAACAGAGCGCACAGCGTGTTGTTCAGCGCCCGAAACGCTTGCAGAGCAGTTTTACAGCAATACCGCTCTTGCAAACATCTTGATGCTGACCTGTTGCGATGGAGTCAACGGTTGCACAACGCTTGATGCAAGAACTCGCTGCAATTTCTGGCCAAGGTTTGCCCACCCCCGCTGGCTAACTTGCGCACAACTCCACAGTCGGCAAATTACATAAAACTACATACAATTCAAGGAAAAAACGGATGCAATATTTGCACCCGTTTTTTGTATTGACTTGTTCATATTAAATTGATAAAATTTGATTATATAAACAAAGGAGAACTTTGCATTGAAAAAAATATTATGTACCTTATTGACGGTGTTGTTCGTGGTTTCCGTCTCCGCTTTTCCTGCAAGTGCGGCTAACGAGGAAAGTAACGCCCAAATCGCTGCGCAAGCCACAACACTTGAGAAGAAATTCGGCATAACAATTACATATCCCATTGATAAAAAAGGTAAAGCCGCAATAACATTAAACAACCTTGAAACGCTTGACACATCACTTTCTACCTTGACACCTGCCGTCGTAAAACAAATATCAAAATATTATATGAATTCAAACGGCAACAAGCTCGATTTTACATATGTTTTTTCAAATAGCGGCTATAACTATCAAGGTGGAATACTCATGGCGGCATTCGAGAAAACGACTTCGAAGATTTATATATTCTTGCCGTCGGAGTCAGGTAACTCAATCATTTCTGGCGAAAACCCCGTCGCGCTCGTTCATGAAGTTGGCCACGCCTTTCATTTGATGTGCATGGACCAATACGGCGCAAAAAAAATGCGCACAGAATGGACAAAGTTCAATCGTGGCTATGCATACCAACCAAAAGGCGGCTTTGATAATCCAAGCACATCTGTGTTTATTTCTGGCTATGCCAACACAAGCTTTGAAGAAGATTTCGCTGAAACCTTTGCCCACACGTTTATTCGAACAAAGGCTGGCACAGGCTTTCGCAGTCAGTTAAGCGCGGATTCCCAAATAACTGGTCTTGGCCAAAAGGTAGCTTACATTGAAAAGCTAATTCCAATGTACCTAACTGACACCGAGCAAGCAGTCGCAACCTTCCATAAGATTTATAAAACCCCAACTTCAATGACATTTGAGGGGCAAAAATTTTCTGGAGAATACTTACAATATATTGGCTATCCACAGCCTAAAAACATACTAAAAGGTATTCTCAACGGCCTTGAGCTAACTTCGCAAAAATCAACTTGGATTCGCTCGCTTGGTGCTTGGCGCGTAGTTAGCGATAATGGTGACACTTATTTTATATTCCCTGGTGGGTCTTGGTCTGCGGCAAAACAAAGCAACGCTCAAGCCGCATAAAGCTTATAAAAAAGCCGTCCGTAAATTCGGACGGCTTTTTTTATAGTGGTAAAAGCTTTGAGTAGCGCATAATCGTCATTCTTCTACGCACAAATGGTGATAAGATTATGCTTTCGGGTATAATTTCTCGGGTAAGTCCCAATTCTTCAAGAGTTGTTACGCAGCCAGCCGCTTGCATAAAGGGACGCAACTTGCCCGCTTTAGGCAAGGCTTTTAGTATTTTTTGCAATTCAGCAAAGGTCTCGACGACTTTTTCAGTGGTCACATTTCGTAATAAATCGGGTTGATTTTGCTTTAATATATCCTCATACATTGGCCCAAGCTTCTTTCGCATCAGCGCAAGCGGCATACCTTCATATGGCTTGATTGTGCGCTCAATATTGTAGAGCTGCCCTATTTGGTCGTAATGCCTTAGCGCGAGCAATAACCCAACTCCGACCTGTTCACCGTGTAAAGTTGTGAGCTTAGGGTTAATTATGCCCATTTCCCAAAAATGCGAAAGATGATGTTCGCTGCCCGAAGCAGGTCGAGAATCACCCCACAATTGCATTGCTATGCCCGAAAGAATAAGCGCTAGCATCAAAGTCTCGTAAGCGTCCTTGTCACCTGCGTGGATTGCAGGCAAGTTCTCTCGAACTTCGTCTAATGATTTTTTCGAGATTGCGTAGATTCTTTCACAAAAATCTTCATTTAACATTAGCCTGCCACACTGCCAGTCTGCTAAGCAAGTGTATTTTCCCAGAATATCGGAAATACCCGACGCCGTTAGCCGATACGGCGCTGCCAAATAGACGGCAGTGTCGGCAATAATCGCAAGTGGCGCAGGCCCACTGAACGTTTTCTTCATACCTTTGAAGGTCATCGCACACACAGTTGATGCAAATGCATCAGCACTGCAAGCTGTGGGGTACGATATAAACTGCAACTTACGTTCGCGCGCCAAGTAGCGTGTTAAGTCGTGAATTGTCCCCGACCCCACTGCTATGAGCCACTGCGTGTCATCTGGCAAGGTATCAAGAAGTTCCGCCACAGCTATTTCATTGGCATGTAGATTCTTTGCATCGAGCGTAATCACTGGCTTAGTTGGGCATAAAATCGAGGAAAAATTGTCGGCAATAGCGTCAGCGTATCGGCGTGTGTTTGTGTCGCAAATCAAACGCCCACCCGAAGATAAGCCCAAAGCATGAACTATGTCGCCAAGTTTTTTTGTGGCGTCGGTATCAATAACGATTGTTCTTGTTAGCAGCTTGTGTTCCCTGCCACAATCACATTTTCCGCCGTATCCGTCAAGTTTTATCTCCACGCTAAACATTCCTCTCAAACTTAACCAAGTAAAGCATTTAAGGTTTCCCAATCCATTTCAGCACTTGTGGTCAATTTTTTTACACTTTGAAATGCCCTTAGCGCACTTTGAGTGTTCGAATCAAAAACGCCAGACGGCATCGTCTTGTAGTAACCAAGGAAAAACAGTCGCGCTTGAATTAAATATGTGATGTTACCTTGAGTTTTGTTCGTAAACGTCACTTCGGACAATAAATCTAGCTGCTTTAAGTTTAGGCCTCCATCAACAGGCTCATTTACTTTCCATTGTTTGTTAATTTCCATTTGAATTGCAGATAAAATTGCTTCATTAATTCCTGCAAGTCCGCTTGTAGGAACATCTTGGTTATATTTATCGCGAAGCTTGGCTTTTATTGCAGTTGTAGTTGACTGGCTAGAACTGACCGCCTTAAATTTTTTCACTTCAAAATTAGGGTATGCAATGTTTATATCAACATTACCGCTAATTCCCGAAACTTTTCCAGAGGCTGTATGCTGCCAGATTGCGTGTGGCAATTCTTTTGGAGTTTCGAGATAATTTGCAACCCAAAGCTTGTAGTTACCTAGTTTACTTGTGTCAAGATATTCTTTAAAAAAATTGTTATAGCTATAAATAAACACTGTATAGCCTTGAGCCTTTACAATATCTGCAAACTCCTTGCAAAGCGCTGAAAGTTGAGCGCGAGATAAGCGGCTAGGGTTTGCTTCAATATCGAGAATGACGGGATATGTAATCTTAACTTTCTTTAATTCCTTCAAAAAAAGTTCGGCTTCTTTTTTCATTACCTTTCTATCAATAAACCACGCGTAGTGATACGCACCAACCTTGAGGCCGCTTGCGTGTGCTTCTTTTGCGTTTTGTTCAAAATATGGGTCAACATTAAGTTGATATTTGCCGCCTGTGGAAGAATTCTGCACACCGCATGTGGCTCTGATAAAGGCAAAGTCAACATTATCATTTGCAACGCTAGTCCAGTTAATTGGTCCGTTATGTTTTGAAACATCTATTCCGCGTATTCCGCCCTTAATGCTGTCCGCAGCTTTTTGCGTCTTAATGGTCGCGTTTAGCATGTCGTTATAGCTTGGCTGTGGTGGCAGCTTAAACCCGACATTCGATGCACTTTGCGGCAGATTTACAAAAGCTGTAGCCAAAAGAATCACCGCCGCCATAATAATTGAGCTAATCCTTCTTCTTTCCAGAAATATTGTCATCAACAAAAATCCTCCGCTTTTTCAACATTTGTAGCCAGTATACCAAATAAAAATACAATTTTCTAGGCCATTCAGCATTAATATCTGATAATTAATAATTCATTCAATTCTGCGACATATTTTTTGAATAAAATAGTTGTGCGTCTTGTATTTTATTTCTTTATGTTTGGGTAAAATATATGACAGAAGGAGGCTTCGATATGCCAAGATATGACTCCATTATAATCGGGACAGGCCCTGCTGGTCTTTCTGCCGCAGTAAATTTGAAAATTCGAGGCAAGAGCTTTCTGCTTTTTGGGCAAAAAGATTTTAGCAAAAAGCTTATTGTCGCACCAAAAATTGACAATTACCTTGGACTACATGGTATTTCTGGCAAGGATTTGGCACAAAATTTTAAAGAGCATCTCACAGAAATGGGCATTGAAATCACTAGCAAGCATGTTTCAATGGTCTATCCCATGGGCGAATACTTCTCCCTTGCCACTTCAAACGAAACCTTTGAAGCAACAACGATAATTCTTGCAACAGGAACTTTTTCGGACAAGCTTTTTTTAGGTGAGCAGGAGTTTTTAGGTCGTGGTGTTGGCTACTGTGCCACTTGTGACGCTCCGCTTTATCGCGGCAGACCAGTTGCAATTTTAGGCTACGGTGATGAGAGCGTGCATGAGGCAAATTTTGTTTCAGAGCTTACTTCAATCGTATACTATATCCCTGTAAAGCCTTCCAACATTACACCAAATAGCAAGGTAAAAATTATTGATGACAAGCCACTTGAGATACTTGGCGACAAAAAAGTGACAGCATTAAAGCTAAAAACCTCAACAATAGACGTTGATGCTGTTTTTGTTTTGCGCGAGACTGTCGCACCAAACTCACTTGTTCCGGGCCTTGAGCTTGAGGACGGCTTTGTCAAGGTCAACCCCTCAATGCAGACAAATCTCGCGGGAATGTTTGCGGCAGGCGATATTACAGGCAAACCCCACCAGTATATGCGCGCAGCAGGCCAAGGCCAAACAGCCGCATTGATGGCGGTTTCATATATTGACAAGTTAAAACACGAAAGTGAGGCAAAATAAATGTTAGAATTAAATACCGCTACCTTTAAAGAGACCATAGACGGCGACATGCCTGTAGTTGTAGATTTTTGGGCAGAATGGTGCATGCCGTGTAAAATGCTTGCCCCTGTCCTTGAAGAAATCTCGGACGAGCTTGACGGAAAAGCACAGTTCTGCAAGGTCAATATTGACGACAACAACGACCTTGCCCGCGAATATGATGTCTCCATGATTCCAACTGTCATAATCTTCAAAAACGGTAATGCAGTTGAAAGAATGGTCGGTGTTATGCCAAAAAGAGATATTCTTGAGAAAATCGTCAGCAATATATAACGACATCTTGGCGGACGTGTGTCCGCCTTAACTTTTTAAAAAAATAAAATTTATGCAACAAAATGGAATATTCACGCCACTATAGTTATAGTCAAGAATGAGTAAGCACAACTATCGGAGAAAATCATGCTGTTATCCTTGGAACAAATAGAAAAAAGCTACGGTGCAAGCCTAGTCTTGCAAGATGTTACCGCTAAAATTGAAGATAACGACAAGGTTGGATTAATTGGCGCAAACGGTGCTGGCAAATCCACGCTTCTTAATATAATTTATGGCGAGCTTGAAGCGGATAAGGGCACATTTTCCCGCTCGAACACTGCAAGCTTTGGGTTTTTGCGCCAAAACAGCGGCCTTTCAAACAACAACACCATTCTTGAGGAAATGACCTCAGTTTTTTCAGAGCTTATAAACATCGAGCAAGAAATGCGCGAGCTTGAAAAAGAGATCGCAAGCACCGACGCTGCAAACGAAAACTACAAGCAATTGACCGCTAAATATGCCCATTTACAGGGTTTGTTTGAACAGCGTGAGGGTTATCACATCAATGTAAAAATCAACACAATACTAAACGGCATGGGTTTTCACGGTGTTGACCGCGAAACACAAGTCGGAGTTTTAAGCGGCGGAGAAAAAACAAGACTTGCAATCTGCAAACTTTTGCTTGAATCCCCTGACCTATTGATTTTGGACGAGCCAACCAACCACCTTGACTTTAAAACCTTGCTTTGGCTTGAAGAATACCTTCAAAGCTATAAGGGCGCACTTTTGGTGGTTTCGCATGATAGATATTTCCTCGACAAGCTTTGTGGCCACATTTGGGATTTGGAGCGGCATAAGCTCACAGCATACGTTGGTAACTACAGTCGTTATGTTATCCAAAAAGAGGAACGCTTGGAGCGCCAACGCAAAGAATATGCCATTCAGCAGGAGGAAATTGCAGACTTAATGGATTTTGTCGCACGGAACTTAGTTCGTGCCTCCACAACGGCAAGAGCGCAGTCAAAGCGCAAGGTGCTAGAAAAAATGGAGCTTGTTGAGCGGCCTAAGCCTCCCCCAGTGCCTGCAAAAATCCGTTTTACCTATCAGCGCGAACCCGTCAAAGACATTCTGCATGTTGAAAAACTTTGCCTTAGCGTAGGCGAAAAAGATGAACGCAAGCAGCTTTGCACAGACGTTGATTTTGATATGATGCGCGGCGACAAAATCGCATTAATTGGCGCAAACGGCGTAGGAAAATCCTCTTTCTTAAAAGCTATGCAAGGCATGATTCCCTACGATAGCGGCTATATGGAATGGGGCAAAAACACCGAAATTTCCTACTTTGAGCAGGAAGATTTTGCGCTAGATTCGCAAAAAACCGCAATTGATGAACTTTGGGACAGGTTTCCCCGCGAATACGAGCACCGAATTCGCACCGTTCTCGGCAATGTTCAGCTCACAGGCGAAAATGTCTACAAAAAAGTCGGTGAACTTTCTGGCGGCGAACGCGCAAAGTTAAAGTTTGCCATTTTGATTCTCTCTTGTGGAAATGTTCTTTTGATGGACGAGCCAACAAACCATCTTGACCTTTCTACGAAAGAATCCCTTGACGAAGCCCTTCGCGAGTACACTGGCACACTTTTGGTCGTTTCGCATGACCGTTATCTTTTAAACAAATTCCCGAATAAAATTGCCGAAATGTACGGCGACTGCATTAAAATCTATAACGGAAACTACGACGCTTACCTCCTGCAAAAAGCAAATGAAACCACGCCGACTGTTGCGTCAAATACTGTCAATGCACAGGAAAAACCTCAAAACGCGTTTTTCCGCAGCAAAAAGCAACGAAGCGAGGAACAAGCGCAAAAACGCCGCATAGACGAACTTGAAAAGCTGATAGAAGACCTTGAAACAGAAATATTCAGACTTGAAAATGAAATATCAACGCCAGAAATATCGTCTGATTACAGCAAACTACAAGAAAAATGCGCCATTCTTGAGGACAAACGTGTCGACCTCAATGCAAGTCTTTCCGAATGGACAAACTTGTGCGAATAAGCCCTATAATTTGTTAGCAATCCACTGCAAAAATTATCCGCTGTGGATTTAATTCATAAATTAATTTGATTTACAAGGAGATTACTTACAATGAAAACACGCAAAATTATCACGCTTATATTAGCGGTTGCTCTTACCGCTTCGCTTGTATCTGGCTGCAAAAGCCGCGATGCTTCCGATGCAAGCAGTTCGTCCACCTCGTCTTCGGTCTCGTCTTCTACTAGCTCAAGCTCATCGTCATCGTCTTCCACAAGCGGCGAAACCGTAGAATCTGTTTTGCCAGGCATGGCCGAAACTGTCCGTGAGCTTAAAGCGGAAAACCCAGACACCGTTGGTTGGTTCCAACTTTCTCAACTTGGTATCGGCGATGTTGTCGTTATGAACAAAGAGTCAAACGAATATTATCGTAGACGTAACTTCAAAAAAGAAGAAGCATTTAACGGCGTACTTTTTGCCGACAAGCGCAGCACTTTTGGCGATGGCTCTGTTGAACAACTTGGAATGAACACATGTGTTTATGGTCACGCAATGGCCGATATTCGCGGCGAAAAGAATTATAATGTTTTCTTTGGTCCTCTCCACGATTTTAGAGACCCCGCAATCGCAAAAACTCTACCGTACATATTCTTCACAACAGAAAAACAAGACTATGCTTTTGAAGTTTTCGCTGTGTTCATTGCAAACACCGACAACCACGAGCTTCCCTACAACCGCAATGACGTTACCCCAGAAGTTTTTCAAAAAATGATTAAGGAGCAGGTACTCCCCCGCTCACTTTACAACTACAACGTGGAAATTAAACCAGACGACAAATTCTTGACACTTTCCACTTGTATTTACAATTTACCAAACGGAACAAAATCCAATTGGGGCGATACTTACATCAGATATGCTATCATGGGCAGACTTGTTGACCCAAAATCTCCGCTAAAGGAAGAAGCTGACTTTACAATCAACGAAAAACCCATTATCGATGCTGACGGCCCTGTGGCATCAAAGAAATAAGTTCACACATGCCAAACGGCTGCTGATAATCAGCAGCCGTTTTTGTTTTAGGAAAAAAGTTTGGTCAAAAGCTCAATTGAGTCATTTGCGGTTATTCCATTCTCTATTGTCTTCATAAAGTTCTTGGTCGTAGCGCCCTCATTTGAAAGCGCTGCAATCGCCTCGGTTGTTAGCTTGATTTCTGGCAGCTCTGTCAAGTCGTTAATTAAGTCAATTAGTTCCTGCGAGCTTATTTTCGTTGCTTCAAAAAATTTCGCTGCTCTCTCTGGCACGCATTTCTCTGCTCGCTTGATAAGGTCAGGAAGTGTGGCAGCACAGGCAAACCCGTGGGGAACACCGTAATTTTCGGTGAAATGGTAGCCTAGAAAGTGGCAGTATACCGTGCCGCACTGTGAAAGTGCGAGGCCTGCCACAATTGACGCAAAGTATAGCCTTTCCCTTTGCGAAGCCGTGATTTCGTCGCCGCTTTTCATTGATTTTAACAAATTTAGCTGTTCAAATAAAATTGTTGTCGATTGAATGGCGTAAATGTCAGTTATATCATTGGCTGTGACATTGAAATAAGCTTCAAGTGCATGGGCAAGTGCGTCAAGAGCGGTGCTTTTTGTAAAATTCAGCGGCAATGTGGACGTGTACCTGTAGTCCCCGAACATCAGCCTAGGATAAGTTTGTTCATTGCCAAAGGATTTTTTCCTGCCGTTTGGCATAGTCAAAATTGAAAAAGCGGTGACTTCGCTGCCTGTTCCCGCCGTTGTCCCAATTGCAACAATCGGCAACGCTGCGTTTTTCCAGTCCATTTTATAAATATCTAAACCGTCGGTCATGTCGTTTGCAGCGTAAACCGCAGCAGCCTTTGAGGCGTCAAGCGGTGAACCTCCGCCAATTCCCACTACAAATTCAAGCTTGTTATCTCTAGCAATTTTGCCAGCCTCCATGCAGGAAACCATGGTAGGATTCTGTTCAATCTTGTCATATAACATATACGAAATCTTTTGTGAGTCAAGTGCCGCTGTAACGTCGCCAAGCGCACCCGATTTTTTTGCTGCCGTACCGCTTGTTACAATCAAACAAGATTCGCCAAGCTTTGCAAATTCCGCAGCATTTTTGAGTACACAGCCATCACCGAAAATCGTTTTTACAGGATTATAATAACTATAGTTCATACAAATCACTCCCACCACAATTATAACCACAAATCCGAAAAATCGCAATATATAACTTCACTATTTGCGGCATTTGTGATATACTCTAGTCGATAAATATATGGAGGTGCTAAGATGCCGAAACGTGCAGTAGTTTTAGGCGGCGGCGGTGCGCGTGGGCCATATCATATTGGCGTGTGGCAAGCGTTAAACGAACTTGGCATTGACTATCAAATTGTAACTGGGACATCTGTGGGCGCAATAAACGGGGCTTTTTTTGTGCAGCAGGAGTTTAACACAGCAAAACAAATGTGGGAAAATCTCACGACTGTGGACGTAATCGCAGAAGCACCTGTTGCAGAGACATTGACGCCAAAAAACAATATTTCTTTGATAAATTTTATCAAAAAGTCGGTTGAACATGGCGGCATGGACGTCACCCCGCTTGAGAATATTCTGCGAAGTGCTATTAATGAATCTGCTGTGCGTGCATCACCCATTGAATTTGGAATTGTGACGACGCAGTTTCCCGAAATCAAGCCTGTTAACCTGCTAAAGCAGCATATTCCTCATGGTGAGCTTGTGGACTACATACTTGCGTCGGCTTCGTGCTTTCCTTTTTTTCAGCAGCGAGACATCAATGGAGTGAAATATATTGACGGCGCTTACAGCGACAACGTTCCTGCCAATTTTGCGGTTTCATGCGGAGCAGAAGAAATTATAGCTGTAGATTTGCGCGCGCTCGGCGTTGTCCATTCCTACAAACACGAGACTGTCCCCGTTACGTATATTCGCAGCTACTGGGATTTGGGCGAACTTTTCGTCTTTGATATTGAAAAAAGCAAACGCAACATGCGTCTTGGCTATCAAGACGCAATGAAAGCCTACCGCAAACTCGAAGGGAAAGCGTATGCTTTTCATCTTGGCGAATCATACAAGAACGCTGTGACCCTTTGTCCCGCATTTGACAGAATTAGAAAGCGCACAGGCGTTAGCCTTTTTCGTGATTACAGCAACTTGCCCAAGACGTTTGAGGCATTGACGTCCCTTGACAGGCTGTTCATCAAGCCCAATAACATACATTACACTCTTGGCCACTCTATCACGACTGCGGCGGAAATTACAGCGGAACTTTTAAAAATACAGCCTGACCAGATTTACAGACTAGGCTTATTCAACAATTTGATTTACGAAAAATCCGTGTACCTTCGCCATTCCCTTTCGGAAACTATTGAAAATGATGTTACTAGTCCGCAATATGTGTTGCGTCGAATTTACAAAATCCTTAAAAAAGCCTACGAAACAAAAATCTTGAGGGATACAATTTGGGGCTTGGCTGCAATTTCGCCTAAGAGCTTTGTTGCGGCAAACTATATCCTTGCAATAGAAATTCATGCAGCAAACCTATAAGAAAAGGAAGATTTATATGATTAACAGCATAATTTTTGACATGGACGGCGTCCTTGTAGATTCCGAAAACGCAATTCGCACCGCTTGCATCAAGATGCTCGCAAACCACGGAGTCAACGCCACAGCCGAGGATTTCATTCCATTCACTGGAATGGGCGAAAACCGCTTTATTGGCGGTGTTTGCGAAAAATATGGCATAGAATATACAAAAGAGATGAAAGCTGAAGCCTACAAAATTTATGACGATATTGCCGATGAATACGTCATTTTGTTCGACAATATCAAAGAGCTTGTGTTGACGCTGAAAGATAAAGGCTACAAGGTAGCTGTGGCCTCCGCTGCGGACGGCGTAAAGGTGAAAATCAACTTGCGCTGCATGGGCCTTTCCCCTGCCGACTTTGACGCGCTCGTCACCGCCGACGACGTAACCAAGCTAAAGCCAGACCCCACAATTTTTCTAGAAGCTGCAAAGAGAATCGGCGCAGTGCCAGAAAAATCTCTTGTGGTCGAGGACGCTGTTTCTGGCTGCAAAGCCGCCAAAGCCGCAGGAATGACTTGCATCGGAGTACTCTCCACCTTTACCGAAGAAAAACTTAAAGAAGCAGGCGCAGATTACACCGTTGCAAAAACTTGGGATATGTTGGAGATTATCAAAAAGCTTTGAGGTGATAAAATGGACATCGACAAAACAAAAGAAAGATTGTTTAAAGAGTATATTTTTATTCAACGCTTTGTTTTGCTTATTGCAATAATAGCAACAGCTTTCTTTTATCTAAGCAACTTT